>JAUVPO010000266.1 GCA_030598625.1 Deferribacteres bacterium
CCCGATTAAATGAAATAAGAATATGGGTCATTCGTATATAAGGTTAAGCTAATAGAGAGAGTTCAAGGGAAAGAATAATGTTGTTGATTGACAAAAGGAGAAGATCGGTTTACCCTGTTAAATAAACCTTTCTATTTAGAGTTTGTTTATAAACCACAGTCAGTTGTCATTCCCGCAAGCCTCGAACAAGTCGGGACAGGCTCCGCGCGTCGGGAATCCTTCTGTAAAAAGATTCCGGACAAGCCGGAATGACAGAAAAAGACACTTTATAAACAGACACTATTTAACGGGGCAACTGTATTAATGAATAATTATTCAGGAGGTTTTTAAGTGATGAAGAGCAAAATAAAGCTTGTTGAAGATATGCAATTTGTCGGCGTTGCCGATTCAGGCCATGCCGTTGCAATGGACGCCCCGCCGTCTGTCGGCGGCAGGAACACAGGTTCTAAACCGTCGGAGCTGCTGCTTATGGCTTTCGGCGGGTGCACTGGAATGGACGTGATTTCCATCCTGAGAAAGAAAAAACAGGATGTCACTAATTTTGAGATAAATGTAAAAGGCGAGACGCCGGAAAGCCATCCGCGCTTGTTTACGAATATTCACGTTGAATATATTGTTGCGGGAAAGAATATTTCCGAAGACGCGGTCAAGAGGGCCATAGAACTTTCATTGGATAAATATTGTATGGTCGGCAATACACTGAACAAGGCGTCAAAAATTACTTCTTCATATAAAATTATTCAGGAAGATTAATTGAGAAAATCCCCCTGAATCAAAAAGGTCGCACAATTAAAAAATTATTCAAACATATTGCTACTCTCGGCTTTACGGGATATCTGCCTTATGCTCCGGGGACATTCGGCTCTGCAGTGGCCTTTTTAACAATAATATTGCTGGATCTTGATGACATCAAGATTTTAATAATTTTACCGCCCTTGTTTTTACTCGGATTTTTGGCTTCACATCATGCTGAAAAGATCCTTGGAAAAGACAGCGGACATATAGTCATAGATGAATTTTGCGGCTGTCTGGCGGCTGTCTTATTTCTTCCCAAAAACATTGCCTACCTGACTGCCGCGTTTGTATTGTTCAGGGCCTTTGACATCCTGAAACCGCCCCCTATAAGGAAAATCGAAGAAATCGTTCCGGGAGGAATGGGGATTATGCTCGATGACCTTCTTGCAGGTATTTATACCTGTCTCTGTCTGCAATTATGGAGATATCTGTCCGCGTGATGTGGTATTATATTTTCACGTCATTCAAGGGGAAATCTATCTTATCGGATACGCTTGATTTTGAGAAGCTTTATTGCGATAGAACTGGCTGAGACAACGCGATCGCTCCTGTCGGACCTGCAGCAGGGTTTTACGAGGTGTGGGGCTGATGTCAGATGGGTCAAACCCGCAAACATTCACCTGACACTCAGCTTTCTCGGTGAAATCGCGGAAAAAGATATTAATAATATTGAAAAAACATCAGTCGTTGTTTGCAGTAGATATGATGCATTCAGGCTTGAAATCTCCGGAGCGGGTGTTTTTCCGAATAAAGGAAATCCAAGGGTCCTGTGGGTCGGTGTTGACGGCAAAGACGCTTTAACAGGACTTCAGCGTGAAATTGAGGAGGGGATGTCTTCGCTGGGATTTAAAGCGGAGAAGAGAAGATTTATTCCTCATCTTACGCTCGGCAGATTCAGGTCTTCCAGGGGAACGGGACCGTTATTAAAGGAAATCCAATTGTGTAAAAGCAATAAGTTCGGATCGATGGAGGTCGGGTCCGTATGTCTGATAAGGAGTGATCCGGGACCTGCGGGGGTTCAGTATACGAGGATAGCCGAGTTTTATTTATCCCCTGTATAAATGCCCTGCTGCTTGCTTCGAATAACATATAACTTGTAATATATGAAAATTAAATGACCGGTGCATTAGTTTGGGAATATTTGAAATTGCCGGGGAGGAGATAAAATGTCTGATAAAGATCGCATAAAAGCGCTTGATGTCGCTATATCACAAATAGAGAAACAGTTTGGTAAAGGCGCTATTATGAGGCTCGGGTCCGGGGGGATAGTTGAGGTTGTTACGATCTCGACAGGCTCTATAGGCCTCGATGTAGCGCTTGGAGTCGGAGGTTTTCCAAGGGGAAGGGTCGTAGAGATTTTTGGTCCTGAATCCTCAGGGAAGACGACTCTCGCCCTCAGCGCGGTGGCGCAGGCGCAAAAGACAGGCGGCTCCGCGGCCTTTATTGATGCCGAACACGCACTGGATGTATCCTATGCGAAAAAACTCGGAGTTGATGTTAATAATCGTCTCATCAGCCAGCCTGACACAGGTGAACAGGCGCTGGAAGTTACTGAAACACTGGTCCGCAGCGGCGCGATTGATATCATTGTAATAGATTCCGTGGCGGCCCTTGTCCCGCGCGCGGAAATTGAAGGTGACATGGGAGCGAGCCTGCCTGGACTTCAGGCAAGACTTATGAGTCAGGCGCTGAGAAAACTCACAGCTGCTATATCAAAGGGGCAGACAACGGTTGTTTTCATTAATCAGATAAGAATGAAAATCGGTGTAATGTTCGGTAATCCTGAAACCACAACCGGCGGGAATGCGCTTAAGTTTTATTCGTCCATCAGGCTTGATATAAGAAGAATTGAAACACTTAAAAACGCCCAGGAATCGGTCGGCAACAGAGTGAGGGTCAAGGTAGTCAAAAACAAGATGGCCCCGCCTTTCAGGCAGGCTGAATTTGATATATATTTCAATGAGGGGATTTCAAG
>JAUVPO010000093.1 GCA_030598625.1 Deferribacteres bacterium
CTGCATTCGTTAAGTTAAGGATTGAGACATAATTGAATGCCTGGTGAATCTGCGTTACTATCACTTTTAACTGAGAATTCTCAAATTTCATATTATGCCACCTTATTAATAAGCAGGTAAAGTACTCAATTTCTGGAGATACAAAATCCAACGATAACCGTTTCAAATCTTCACTCATAAAAACAAATAGAGAAGTGCAGACTTTAGTCTAAAATGCACATATCGTAAGCTACCCATAAAAGCAGCCAGGACATAAGTAGATCTTTCCGGCAAAATAACGGTCAGGAGGTTTGTGAATTGTATGACACCAGCCGCAGGCTGATTAGTTAAGTGTCTCGTCAAGAAACTCCGTAAAACGTTTCCATGATTTTTTATCTGCATCTTCCCGGTACCGGCTGGAACCAAATACGGTAAAGGCATGTGGTGCTCCACTGTAGGTGATCATTTCGTGGGATATTCCTTTTTCCTCCAACTCACCGGCAAGTTTGCCAAACTGATCCATAGTTATGTTTGCATCTGCTGTACCATGCAGTATTAGCAGTTTGCCCTTCGTTTTGGAGTAGTCCTGCCCTTCCGGCGTACTTAATCCACCATGAAAAGTGACAAAGCCTTTCAGGTCTGCTCCAGACCTGGCAAACTCAAGTACAGCTGCACCACCAAAGCAGTATCCCATTGCCACAGCATTATTAACATTAGCACCTTTAGATTTTGCAGTATCAAGTGCGCCCTGTAACAGAGAACGCATTTTTTTACGATCCTTATACAGTTCACCGGTATGCTGGCGTTTATCCGTTAATTCTGTTGGCCTAACACCGGCACCGAACAAGTCGGCCGCAAAAACCGCATAACCCATATCAGCCAGCATGTTGGCACGTTTTACCTCATAATCAGTCAGACCGTTCCAGTCATGGATAAGTAGTATCAGAGGCGCATGAGGAGAAGGGCTGATGAAATATCCTTCAAAAGGTTTTCCATCAACCTCGTAGGTTATAGCTTTCCCGTCAGCACCAGCAACAGCTGAAACAACTAATATAAAAATAACTGTAAAAATATATTTCATACCTTTCCTCCTTTCCTTCGTTTCCCCCTTAAACACCTATTTTTAAATATTACAACTCTTCGTCGTATCCATCAATTCGATGGAAGTCCAAGAGATCAGGGGGAAATTTATAGACAGGCATAGAGAATACTTTAAGAGATAACGGGATTGTCGCTGCTTGTATGGCTGTCATCGTTTAATATTGGTCCTTGCTGCTCACCGCTGATCGTTTCCTTGTCTATAATCCTTTCGACTTCCTCCTTGAGAATACTCAATTCCTGCGCTAATTTTTTATTCTTTTCGCTCAGATTTGAGACAACGATAGAGAAATGAAGGGTTATTAAAAGCAAAAATCCGAATCCGATAAGAAAGAGAAATGAAGGGGGATAATAGAAGCCGAAAAAAAGGGCGATAGAATCTAAAAGACTTCTCCAGATTGAGAGTGTCAGGAGAACAATGGAAGCGAAAAGCCAGAGCAACGCATATTTTTCCTTAAAAGCGCCCCTTCGTATCACCTCTATTACAAAAGCGAATATAGTGAAACTGATAAGTATGGATAAGACCTGAACGATTTGCATGTTTTTTTAAGATATACAAGCCGGGATATTATGTCAAATAAAGATTGATAACAGTGTGTACGAGAAATTTATATACACCCGCTCAGTCCGACTTCGACTAAAGAACGAATTTAATTGTATGCCTTGGTCTTCAGTAATCCTATAAACACGGCCAGGAACACCTTAATCATATAATATACGGCCCTTACAAAGGTTATCGAGGACCTCCCTTTCGACCTTGGTCTCATCCTTACCGGCACTTCCTTTATGTTTAATCTTTTTTTGTGCGCCACGATTAATGCCTCGACCTCGGGATAATCTTCAGGATAGTAGTTATTAAAAAGTTCGATGGCCTTTCTTCCGTATGCCCTGAAGCCCGATGTCGTATCAGTAAGTTTTTGTCTGCATATAAGCGACATCACGAACGAGAAGATATTTCTTCCTATTTTTCTTGTAACAGGCATTGTATAACCATCAACGCCCAGAAACCTCGAGCCGATAACAAGATCAGCGCCTTCAGTAAGCGGTCCAAGGATTTTTTCTATTTCATGTGCAACGTGCTGACCGTCACCGTCAAATTGGATGGCAATGTCATAATTTTTTTCAAAGGCATACATGATACCCGTCTGGACAGCGCCGCCTATACCGAGGTTATACGGAAGGTCTATAACCCCGACCCCCGATGAACGGCCGATATGCGAAGTATTGTCCGTTGAGCCGTCATTTATTATTACAGGGTCTGCACGGGGAAAGTCCCGTTTAAGGTCATCAATGACATTGCCTATATTCTCCGCTTCATTGTATGCAGGGATGATTATGAGTATTTTCATATTAATAATATAATTCCTCGAAGCAATGCTTCGGGTAATTCAATTTAATTCATATATTATCAGTCTATTAAAGCAAGCTGCCTGGCGCTAATTTTATTCTTTTTTATAATCTCTTCAAATTCCCTGATTGAAATTTTTCTTTTTATCGTTCTTCTTTTCTTTATTATTAAAGGCGCCCCCTTAAATGCAGATACATATGCCGTTATGAGCGAAACAATAATATCCTTTACCGGGTGTGATCTTGCAAATTTCGATGCGCTGCCTTTGCCGGAAACCGCCCCGTATAACTGAATTGCGTATCGCAGCGCAATATAATACGGCAGCGTGATAATCCATGACACAGGGAAGTTCTTCCAGGCGACCCAGATGTGATTGCGCTCTACCAGAAATGCCTTCAGTTTCGAATACATGCCGCCAGTGCCGGAATAATGATGGTATATTACGGCTCCCGGAACGGACAATGCCCGCCAGCCGGCAAGTACGGCACGCAGCCCAAGGTCCGTATCTTCACAATAGGCAAAGAAATCTTCGTCAAAAAAGCCAATCTCTTTAAGCATCTTCTTGCTATAGAGGGCGCAGCAGGCGCTTGGGATAAGAATATCTCTTGCCTTGTCATATTGTCCGGTATCTTTTTCAAGCCTTCCCCTGCCTTTGGCAATACCGTCGCGATAGAGGAGGAGCCCGCCGACAGAATCTATCCGGTCCCGCCGCTCAAGAGAGAGGATTTTGGGAGCCCACATACCCGTGCGGTCACTGGAGGACACAGCTGCATTATAAAGGTTCGCAAGCCAGTCCCTGTCCGCCTCAGTATCGTTATTCAATGTCGCAATATACTCCCCCTTCGCAGCCTTTATACCCTGATTGTTTGCGGCTGCAAAGCCCCTGTTTTCCCGGTTTTCTATAATAAGCGCTTGAGGGAAGCCGGCTTTAATAAACTCAACAGACCCGTCAGTTGAGCCGTTGTCGACAACTATGACTTCGAACTCCTTAAATGTCTGTTCCCTTATTGAGGAAAGACAGCCCGGCAAATAATTTATCCCGTTTAAATTGGGAATTACTATCGAAATTAAAGGGGGATTTCTTCGTTCAACATTCATGAGTTTTAAAATATCCTGTAAAAAAATTATGAATAAACAGATATCATCTTTATAACACAAACCGGCTGTCTATATCTTCAGAAGCCGTATAAAGTCCCTTAAGGTGTCAGAAGCCGTTAATATGACAGAGTTGTTGAATAAAAAGCTGTCCCTGACTTTCCTGTTGCGCTGCACTTCCGCCCTTTTTTTTAAAGTCCCTCGAAGATGCTTTATGAATGAGAAATATGCCCTGACCATTGAAAATGCTGAACTGAACTCCAGCCGGGCAAGAAAATATATGAATTTCAATAAATGGTAGGGTATTGAGATAGTTATTGCTATAAATATATTACGGATTTCATAGTTTTTAATAATATTAAATAACGCGTTTCTCGTTCCATAAAAGACACGAAGTGGCGCATGGCGCTGCTTTCCCGACGTCCCTCCGAACTTATGGTAAATAACAGACGCGGGAACATAATTTACCCTCTTTCCATAGAGCCAGTACCTCCAGCAGAGGTCTACGTCTTCGAAATACATAAAATAATCTTCGTCGAAACCACCGAAATTTAGAAATTCATCTCTACGGACAATTATGCCAGCCGCGCACACACATCCCCTGCTTCCAGCATTATTATATTTTTCAGAATCGTTATCCATAAATCCTATATCAAATCCTCCACCGGTTAAAATTATATGGGCCCCCGCAGAATTAATTTTCTCCGGGGTATCATGTAAAAGGATCTTGCTTCCTGCCATTCCGATGTCCCGGTCTTTTTCCATGGCATCTACAAGCGGATCAAGCCAGGCCGGGGTAACCACTGTGTCATTGTTCAGGAAGACGACATATTCACCCTTTGCATGTTCCACTCCGATATTATTCGCCTTGGCAAAACCGTAATTTCTGTCAAGTTCTATGATACTGACCCATTGATAGTTCGATTTCACATACTTGACACTGCCGTCCGAGGACGCGTTATCCACCATGACAACATCCATTCTTTCAAAGGGGAAAACACTGTTTCGTATGGAATCAAGACAGTCCGTTAGATATTTGCGGCCGTTGTAGTTAACAATTATAAGCGATATCGTATGGGATGAAATAGTCATCAGTACACTCCGGAACTCGTTCTGTTATTTTGCGTGAAGATATGATATTTTTCAGAAATTGTCTACTTTTTCATAAGGCCAAGGCTCATGAGGATTCTCTTGACAATATCCTTACTTCGTGGATGGCGCAAGAAAAAAGGCATTATCATTCTTTCAATACGCAGGACTAACGGATTTCTCATCATGGGCATTTCCATGCCCATAGATTCCATCATGGCCTGATGGAGAAAGTTGTAATCCACCCCTTTTATTTTTGCTTCCGTTGCATTTCTTCTGAAACTGTCATGACTTTTAATTAGCGAAAGACCATGCTCCTCACAATAATTAAAAAGATCACTGCCGGGGTGAGGTGTATAAAAGGCCGGACTATAGTGCTCGGGTTTTATTCTTTTGATCATGTTTACCGTATCCATTACCTCTGCATTTGTTTCCGTAGGAATCCCCATCATATAGTTGGCCCATATTTTAACCCCGTATTTCCTGCAAATTTCGGCAGCTTTGTAATTATGCTCTACCTTAGTGCCCTTACGCAAAAAATTCAGTACCCTCTGGTTTCCGCTTTCAAAACCTATAAACATTACCTTAAGCCCCACCTCGGACATAAGCGCTATCATATCTTCATTCCGGCAGATAATGTCCGCCCTGCTCTGGCAGGCAAACTGCTGGTTAAAACCGTTTTCCTTATACAGCCTGCAGAATTCGACCACCCAGTCTCTGTCCTCTGTAATGCAGTCATCATGTATCATCATGCTATTGAAATTATATTTCCCCCGCATTTCAACAAGCTCCTGTATTACATTGGATGGACTGCGGCGTCTGACCTTTTTCCCGAATATTAACCTTTCGGCAGGCTGGCAATAATTGCAGTTGAATTTGCAGCCCCGTCCCGCAATAATGGTTACAAAGGGTCTGTCAAAGCCTTCAACCGGCAGGGGATACTCCAGATCGTTAAAGAGTTCCCTGTCAGCAAATGGAAGCTTGTCCAGGTCCTCAGGAACAACTCCCTTGATCACCCTTGGAGGAGTTTTACCTTTCTCAATGTCCTTTAATAATTCAGTAAATGATATTTCTCCTTCTCCTGTTATGATATGATCAATATTACTTTCTTTGGAGATTTCTTCAAGCGCTATGCTCGGATGAGGACCGCCCGCAACCGTTATGGTTTGAGGCGACACTTTTTTAATCGTCCTTACGGCCTTCATTGCCGGATTGTAATCAACGCTCATCATGGTCACGCCGACTACGTCCGGCTTTTTTTCGATAATTGTCTTCTCGAAATGCTTCCAGCTCTTAAGACAGCGCAGGTCGATCAATTCCACAGGATAACCTTCCTCCCTGGCATAAGCGCTGATATTACATAACCCGTGACTTATCCATGACTCTTCCATTCCCTTGCCGTAACTGTTGAAACCTATTCCTGAAATACCGGGGAACAACAAAGCAACCTTCATTATTAACCTCTTTGAAAAACTCTGCTCGTGATTTTATTCTTGATATCCTGTCTTATATTTTTGAAAAGAAAAGTTTCCATATAGGCGTTGGATACTTTTTTTCTTTTCTGTATTATGGCCCGTTTAACCAGTATATTTGAGATTTTTTTTAAAACCATAAACGGCACTTTTAATATATAAAAATCGCCCCTTTTGACATAACTTGAATAAAACCCTAATTCATAGATTAAAATCCATATAATATTCTTAAGGAGACTGGACAGAATTGAATTTTTAATGATTGCCAGATATCTGTTCCTGTGGCCAATAAGAAGATAATCTTTATTCATCTCATGATCACTTTCCCTTGTAGCGCCTCTGCAATGGTAAGCGATTGCCGATGGAATGTAAAGGGCTTTCCAGCCATATAACTGGGCGCGCCAGCATAAATCTACATCCTCAACGTATATTACAAAGTCTTCATCAAAATATTCATCATTCAACTTGATATCTTCAAGCATTTCACGGCGAAAGAGAGGTGCTGCTCCTGAGGCGCCGAAGACGTATTCCGTTTTGTCAAATTGACCGGAATCGGTTTCATTTTGCCCCCTGTCCGCAGGAAACATTCCCGGTATTATGACTCCTGTTGAATCCAGGATATTGGTTTTTTCATCCTTTTTCAGGTAAAGCTTCCCCGACACAATACCTGTATCAAAAGAAGTTTCAGCAGCTCTTACCATCTCTTCAACAAAAGTTGGAGTTAGGGTAATGTCAAAGTTCAGTGGGATAATATAATCACCGGATGATATTCTTATCGCCTGGTTATGCGCTTTGCTAAATCCCTTGTTTTGTGTATTTACAATCAGCTTTATCTCCGGGAAATTATTCTTAATAAAGTCTATTGATCCGTCAGAAGAATTATTGTCAATGATATTGATCTCTATATTTTTGTAAGTTTGCATTTTGATTGATTCAATGCAATCGCTCAGGAAGTGTAAGCCGTTCCAGTTAACTATGTTAATAGAAACAAGCTTCAATTTTTCCCCCTCCTATTTTGTACTTTTCTTGACCAGTGTTTAAGCTCATTTTCAGCTTTAATTAATAAGAAAATAAAGAACGAAAAAAGTTGAGCAAGATTTGAAA
>JAUVPO010000058.1 GCA_030598625.1 Deferribacteres bacterium
CCCGAACAAGTCGGGACAGGCTCCGCGCGTCGGGAATCCTTCCGTAATAAAGATTCCGGACAAGCCGGAATGACAGAAAAAGATACTTTATAAACAGGCCTTATTTAATCAGGATTTAATATTGAGCCCCTCTTTGATCATGTCCCTTGCCTTTTTCATGATGTCCCTTTCACTTTTATACGACAACATCCTTAATGCCTCGTCTACTGGAAACCACCCCGCCTCGTCAACTTCATGGTCGTGATCGTCCGTGTTTCCCTCAATGTATTTCATGAGATAAAAATGGACGGTCTTGTGGATTTTAACCGTCTGATTCTTTAAAGAATACCAGTAAGAAATCCGGCCTATCTTATCAAGGATTTCTCCCGTAAGCCCTGTCTCTTCCCGGACTTCCCTTAACGCCGCTGAAGGAGGATCTTCGTCTTTGTCTATTATACCCTTGGGCAGGCACCATGCTTTCCTGCCCCTGACAGCCACAATTACAACATCAATACCGTCTTTTTGGATTCGGAATATAACGCCGCCTGAAGAGATGCGTTTTTTTATTTCCGGTGGTCTCGCCATATCTTACTTTAATTGGTAAACAGGTTTTTCTGCGCCCACGGGACAATAATCCTTATTGTGTCATTATAAAAAACAAATGCTATTAAAAGAAGCAGTAAGGCCATGCCAACCCTGTTTAACACAGACAGTATTTTATCGCTCAAAGGCCTTCTCCTCAATGCTTCAATGGAAAGAAACAGTATGTGTCCTCCATCAAGGACCGGTATTGGAAGGAGATTGAGGACCGCAAGATTAATGCTTATTATGGCGATAAAATTAAAATAAGCGAATGCCCCTATTGATGCGGCCTTGGCCGCCGCGTCTACGATAAGTATCGGCCCGCCGATCTGTTTGGCTGATAATGAACCGGTAAACAATTTTACTAAAACCTCCAGTGTAAGAACACACCATTCGTATACCGCCTCCACTCCCTTCAAAGGCGCCTCGAATATACCGGCGCTCTGGATGACCTTTGCATTAAATTTTTTTGAAATGCCGATTCTCCCGATGGTAACTTCCCCACCCTGTTCATCTTCAACCTTTACAGGTTCAGGAATGATTTTTACATCAATCAAATCATCGCCCCGTCTGACCTTCAGATCCAGTTCTTTCCCGGGATTCCCTGAAAAAATAGCAGCCATCTCATTCCAGTCATTGACCTTTGTTCCGTTAATCGATACAATGGTATCATCCTTTTTCAGGTCGGCCTTCCCGGCGGGGGAACCCTCCTTTACACTCTCAATCTTTGCAGATATGCTGTCCAGATCAGGTATTGCAACAGGGAAATTCAGACCCAGAAAAACCGTAAAAATAATAAAGGCCAATACAAGGTTAAAGACAGGCCCGGCAATAACTATCGCCGTCCTCTTCCACACAGGCTGATAATTAAAGGCCCTCGGTTTCTCTTCCTCTTTAAGCTCTTCCCCGACCTCTTCGCCAAGAGGTTTTACATAGCCTCCAAGCGGTATGGCCGAGATCAGGTACTCGGTTTCACCGATTTTTTTGCTTATTATTTTCGGCCCGAAGCCGAGAGAAAACTTCAGGACCTTTACCCCTACAAGTTTTGCCAGGATAAAATGGCCGAGTTCATGAAAGAAAATCAGCACACCGAACAGGACTACCGCCCATATAATTGTCATATTTTAAATCCTCTTTCGTTATTAATTTTAATATCTGTTAATGTATTCGCACGGCTTCAATTACTTCTTTTGCTTTTTCTTTTGCCCACTCTGAAACATTTATCACTTCCTCAATGGTCTCTCCGTCTGAAACCTCGTGTTCCGCCATAGTGTCCGACACCACCCGGAAGATGTCCGTAAAAGGAATCCTCTCATCAAGAAACGCCTCCACTGCTGCCTCATTAGCCGCGTTCAGTACGCAAGGCATTGTCCCGCCCGCCCTGAGCGCATCATACGTTATGGCAAGAGACGGAAACCGCTTTACGTCGGGCTCTTCAAAGGTAAGCTCCCTGATCTCCGCGAGGTCCAGTGTGGGCAATACTTTCCCTAACCGTTCAGGATATGACAGGGCATAGCTGATAGGCCCCTTCATGTCCGGCACCGACATCTGGGCGATCACGCTGCCATCAATAAACCTGACCATTGAATGGATTATACTCTGAGGATGCAGGACCACTCCGATCTTCTCAACAGGCACATTAAAAAGCCAGTATGCCTCTATCACCTCAAGCCCTTTATTCATCAATGTAGCGGAGTCTATCGTAATTTTTCTGCCCATGTCCCAGTTCGGATGATTTAAGGCCTCAGCCGGTGTCACATTCTTCAACTCGTCCGGGCCTCTCTTCAGAAAAGGACCGCCCGATGCCGTTAACATGATTTTCTCAACCTCCTCAATGTCCCTTCCGTCCAGGCATTGAAACACAGCACTGTGTTCGCTGTCTACGGGGATTATACTGACCCCTCTTTCAGATGCCTCGGCCATAATGATCTTCCCCGCCATCACCAGCGCTTCTTTTGTTGCAAGGGCTATGTTTTTTCCGGCCTTTATGGCCTCATGCGTCGGAACAAGACCGGCAGATCCCGAAATTGCCGATACAACCGTGTCCACACTGTCGAGGGTCGCAACATCAATCATGCCCTTTTGTCCCCCGAGTATTTCAACTGGAAGATTTTTTTTCTTAAGCTCCTCTGCGGCCGCTTCATCGAATACCGCCGCTACATCGGGCCTGAATTCGATAATCTGCGCCTCAAGCATCTCAATATTGTTCCCGGCAGCAAGAGCTACGACTTTGAATCTGTCCCGGTGGGCAGATATTACCTCAAGTGTATTTTTACCTATAGAACCGGTAGAACCTAATATCGACAGCTTTTTCAAAGAAACCTCACTATGAGATAGAGAAACGGTCCGGCAACAAGCATGCCGTCAAGTTTGTCAAGTACGCCTCCATGTCCGGGAATAAAGACGCTTGAATCTTTAACACCCGCATCCCTCTTGAACATGGATTCAATCAAGTCCCCCAGCAGCGCCGTTATTCCCATAACAACACCTATTGCCGCAGCGCCGGCAAATGTAAGGCTGGAAATATTAAAAACTATCTTTATAATTACAACGCCCGAAACGCCTCCGAGCATACTCCCAATTGCGCCTTCCCATGTCTTATTGGGGCTGACTGAAGGAAAAAGTTTGTTTTTCCCCATATATGTGCCTATATAAAACGCCCCGGCATCCGCCATCCATACCGAGGTATAAAGTAGAAATATATATTCCCTGCCAAGTGGCTCCATCCTCAGAAACCACTGAAAAACCAGAAAACCGGCGATATAAAAAAAACCGACTCCGACAGGGCCGATTTCCGACATGCTTCCAGCCGGCGCAGCTCCGGTAAAAAGCCTCAGCAACAACAAAATAAAAAACCCTATAAAAAAACCGCTTAAAAGCAATGAGGGATAACAGCATGACAGATATAACAACATGCCCCCGAATATGACCCCCGGGATATAGAGCCTTGCCGGAACTCTGTACATGGCGAAAAATTCCCACATTGCGGTCATACCGATAAGAATAAGCAATGCCAGAAAATATGGAATCGGGGACAAATAATAAAGATACGCAATAACAAACGGCAAAACAAGCGCCGCTACAATATGCCTTTTCACTACGGAACTGTTCCTGTTTTGTTTTTTATTCATAAATAAATCTAACGGCTTAAATCCATATTCTCGACTAATCCGGATTCTTTCAGTCTCTTGCAGACAGAGCGCCGAATCTCCTCTCCCTGCCATGAAATTCCAGGATGGCCGCTTTAAATTCATCCCTGTCAAAATCCGGCCAGAGTGTCTCGGTAAAATAAAATTCAGCATATGCGGACTGCCACAGGAGAAAATTACTGAGTCTCATCTCCCCGCTTGTGCGGATTATCAAGTCAGGATCCGGTATACCCGCCGTATAAAGGTGATTCGCCACGGTTTTTTCATCAATATCTCCGGCCCGTATGCCTTTCTTCATAATATTTTTAACGGCATTTACAATCTCCGCCCTTCCCCCGTAACTGAGGGCGCTTACAACTGTGAGTCCCTTATTGTTCCTGGTCAGTTCCTCAAATTCACTCAATACCTTCCGTACACCTTCGGGAAGTCTCTCAATGCTCCCGATTGCCCTGAAAACAACGCCCTTTTTATGCAGCCTTTGCATTTCTTTTTTTATATATGTTTTCAGGAAACGCATGAGGGCGTTTATCTCTGCCTTGGGCCTCTGCCAGTTCTCCATTGAAAAAGTGTAAAAGGTGACGGCTTTAAGTCCCTGATCAATGGCAGCCTCTATTATCTCATCCACCCTCTTAACGCCGTTCCTGTGACCTTCGATCCTGGGGAGTCCCCTCATTTTAGCCCAGCGCCCGTTGCCGTCCATAATTATTGCCGCGTGTCTGATTTCCATGATCGGTTATTGCCTGTTTCCCTCAAAATTATAATAGTAAAGCATGCTATCTTTTGAAAATTCTCCCGAAGCGATTTTTTTAAAAAAAGAAAACAAACCGCCTTCGGCAATAAGAAATAACCCGTTCCCTTCAACCCGGTAATCCGTTATAGTTCCCGGTACTTCACTCAGTATTAATTCCTCATTCATCACACTGCCGTCCCACCATAAAGAATAAAATTCCAGCCCCTTTATTCCGAGTCCCGGCATCAACGGCACAACTGGAAGCCAATTTACTACAACGACCTCCTGCCCGCGCCCTGTTTTTACTGGTATGAGTCTGTCTCTTACAAATAATTTTTCCGCCGTGCCGCCTGACGAATAAGTTTCTCTTTTAAATAAGACGGGGTTTTTCCCATATGCTTTAGGACTCTTCCATAATAATTGTCCACTGTCATCAAAGAGATTTAAATGGCCTTTTTCATCAAACGTCATCAGATGAGTCCGACCATTATTCCGCCAGTCAATAAAACTAAAGTCGTAAATGTTCACGCCGGCGGGAATCTCAAGCGGTCTTTCAGGTTGATACTGACCGTCTTTCCACTCTCCCCGATAAACAGGCCCATCAAACACTTTATGCGCGGAAGACTTTTGCATAAACAATTCATTACCCGCAACTCTCAGAAGATAGGGAATATTATCCTTTATTTTCCCGTACCCTTTAGAAGGATCAAATTCAACGACGAATGACCTGATTTTGACGCTCTTTGAATTTATCCCCGCAGTATTACTATTGACCATGGATGTGACAAATATTTCAGACGTCCCGTTATTATTCAGGTCCAGGGTATCTAAATATAAATGCTTCTCGTTAGACTGGCCTTTAATCAGCCACATCTCCTGAAGTTCCTCTTTTAAATTATAAATCCTTATATTATAGCCGTCACTTACAATAATCTCTCTTATCCCGTTGTTATCAACATCACCCATTGCAATCAACCGTCCGCCCGCGAGGCTATAACTTCCCCATGGCTCTGTATCGGTTGAAGCGTCAAATATAATTTCTTCATCACGGACAAGCGCTTTTGCGGTTTCACGGTTGACCGGTTCTTCTATTTGTCCGAACAGCTTGGAGTCTTCAGTCCAGTACAATCTCAAATTTAAAAACTCTCTTTCTTCTTTTAAAAGGGTAGATACTACAAGGACCACCCCGGCGCCGAGTTTTTCGGCCAGCTCGGACAACTTCTCCGGTTTAAGCGTTGGAGTATATGACTCCAGAATTTCAAAACGTCCCGATCTCTCTATCGAGTTGTAGAAGAGCTCCGAAAGCCCCCAATCGGATTTCCTGCTCTGAAAAAATGCAAGTTTTATCTTTGAAGATGTAATCCTTATGATATCAAGGGCCTTGATATCGCCTTTTATTATTGTGAAAAGATATAATCCGTCAAGCGGATTCCCGTCCGTTACTTCAATCCTTCCAACAAAATCCTCCCTGTAGCCGATCGTTTTGTTTGTTACGGGATGGTAAAAGGGCCCTCCCTCTCTGAAGACGGAATACCGCATTCCTTCCTTAACGTTTACGTCATTTTCAAATTTGACCCTTACAACTCCGTTTTCAACATTCGTGACCACTCCGTTTAATGGCTGAAAATAATCCAGCATTAAATCAGTCGCTTTGTTAATCCCTTCGGGAGGCCCCGGCTGGTGTCCTTTTGTATCAGGATAAACCGCGCTCCCGGAACCGGCGTCCTGGGTGGCCCGCATTCCGCAGCCGGCATTGAAAACCAACACAGCTATTATTAAACTCACAAAAAATCTATCCATATCTTTCTCGAATAAAACAGACAAACTCCATCAATTTGATATAACTTGACATTATAACTTATTCATTGGCTCTTATCCAATTCACCCTCCATGCGGGAATGACAAAAGAAATAGCAGTTATTAATATCCGGAGCGGCACTTCAAGATTCTTTAACAGGATCCCTTCACAGATTAAAAATCCGGGAAAGAATAAAAAGTAAAGTCATGGCAATGATATTTTAGGTGACTTTCCGAAGATGTATTTAAAGTCCGTATCTTCAAACTTTACACCACCGCCGACATAAATTCCCCTCCGGTTGGAATTTAACAGATTATCCGCGCCGGCGCTGACAAATATAAATTTAAAAAGTACGTAATCAATCCCTATCCTCGCATGTGATTTATCAGCATCCGCCTCTTTGGCGCTGAAATCCCACATGTCAAACCTGACCCGGCCGCTGTCTTTAAGAAAAAAATAATCCGCTCCGAATCCAAAGGTGTTTTCAATTAATCCGACCCTGAGGACAAAATCGTCAAATCTCCTTGCAAATTGCGCTGAAAATTCAACCTTGCTTTCCCTTATTTCCTCAGTTACAGTGTTGCCATTTGTAGTTGTATAGGTTGTTGTAACCGATCCCCTCGGGTCGGTTATAACTCCAAGTATGTAATAGTGATCTTCTTCAGGCTGGAGGGTCAAATCAAAAAAGCCCTTAAAATCAGATTCATTAATGTCATATTCGGCATGGAAATCCATAAACGTCCTGAGCTTGCTGACAACGGAAAACCCCTTGCCTGCTTCCTCCGTAACCTTGCTTAAGGAGTCATAGAGTTTACCATCTTCTATGAGTTTACCCAACGTCCCTTCTCCCCGCTCTAATTTTTGACCGATATTACTCGCCGACTCCGAAACAGCCCTGATATTTTCAATGCTCGATTTAATTGCATGCCTGTTTTCTCCTATCATATCTTTCAGTTCACTCACGGTCTCATTCAAGTTCTCTACCAGGTCCGGGCCTCTGTCATCAAGCATTTTCGTAAACCTGTCAAGCTGCGCTATTGTTCTGCTTAAAGGCGCCTTGTTTTCCGCTGAAATCTCTTTGAGATTCTCAGTAATATCTCTGAGGTTATGAATGGATTCTCTGATCGCCTCTTTTTCGTCTTCTCCCAACATACCTTTAAGATTTCCCGTTAAGTCGCTAATATTAGAGGCTGCGGACGTCAGCCTGTTTGCAAGCATGCCGATATCCGCTGCAGGCACAGTGTTGATTATCGTACCTCCATTGTCAATAGCCGGCTGATCGTGTGTGCCTGTTTTCAGTGAAAGATGTTTGTCACCCAAAAGACCGGACATTTTCAAAGATGCCGTTGCGTTTCCATAGAGTTTCACATCGGGGTCTATTAGAAGCGTAAGTATGGCTTTTCCGTCTTTGAGCCTGATTTTCTCGACAATCCCCGCTTCAACTCCCGCTATCTTGATTCGTGACTGCTCATCAAGACCATTTATATCATCAAACTCTACATAAATCCTGTACCCTTTTTCCCATATAAGAGGCAGGCCGCCTACCTTAAAGGTCATATAGGTAAGA
The DNA here is from genome assembly GCA_030598625.1 of Deferribacteres bacterium. Lineage (GTDB taxonomy): Bacteria > Nitrospirota > Thermodesulfovibrionia > UBA6902 > UBA6902 > JAUVPO01. The sequence goes on from JAUVPO010000058.1 coordinate 7,806, forward strand.
ATGAGAATTACCAATATAGCAAATATCCCTACTTTTAATTCCGTAGACGAATTGTTCATTAATTTATACCCTCTAAAATTATCGGACCTTCCGCGCGGCCTTCCACAAACTGTTTAACAAAAGGATCCGACGTATGCCGTATCTCTTCAGGTGAACCGGTCGCAATAATTACACCATTATAAAGCATGGCTATCGTATCCGCAATCTTGTAAGCGCTCCTCATGTCATGTGTAATTGCCACGGAAGTGATATCCAGTTCTTTTCCCATTTTTATAATAAGGTCATCAATGGCATCCGCCATAATAGGGTCAATGCCTGTCGTAGGCTCATCATAAAGAAGTATCTCCGGCTCCATGGCGATGGCCCTTGCAAGTCCGACTCTTTTCCGCATACCTCCGGAAAGTTCCGACGGCATCACATCCTCGACACCCACTAATCCGACTTTCCTGAGTTTCTGAACAGCAACCTCCTTTATCTCCGGGTCGGTCATACGTGTATGACGCTTCAACCCGAATCCTACATTTTCCCATACCTTCATTGAGTCAAACAAAGCCGCAGACTGAAAAAGCATGCCGAATTTTTTTCTGATCTCATCCAATCCATTCTCATCAAGCATTGAAAGGTCCGCTGAATCCACAATTACCGATCCTTTGTCAGGTTTCAGAAGCCCTATTATATGTTTTAACAGCACACTCTTCCCCGATCCGCTGCCCCCGATAACAACAAGACTTTCACCTTTTTTGACTTTCAGATTGACACCGCGCAGGACACTCTTTTTGTTAAAAGACTTGTGTATGTCCTTCAGCTCTATCACTAAAATAACCACGCTGACAGAAAGTAATCCGAGATAAGTATAATCATTGACGATAATACAACAGCGCCTGTCGTTGCCCGGCCAACGCCTTCCGCTCCGCCTTTTGTATAAAATCCTTTATAACAACTGACGAGCGTAAATGTCGCCCCGAAAAAACATGCCTTAATAAGACCGCTGTATATGTCTTCTGCTTTGAGAAAGTCCCATGTCGCCCTCATATATGCCTTGGAACTTGCGCCGAGAAGCACTACCGTGACAGAATAACCGCCCGTTATGCCCACTATATCGGTCACCACTGTAAGCGCGGGAAGCATTATTGTGCCGGATATAAACCTTGGAGCAACAAGGTACTTGACAGGGTTCGTGGCCATGGTCTCAAGGGCGTCTATCTGCTCGGTGACCCTCATTGTCCCTAATTCAGCGGCCATTGAGGCGCCCGCGCGCCCGGTTACAATGAGGGCTGACAGGACAGGCCCAAGCTCCCGCGTCATTGAAAGCGCGACAATGGATCCAACAAGGCCCTCAGCGCCGAATCGCTTAAATCCCGTATAACTCTGCAACGCAAGAACCATCCCCGTAAACACCGCTGTTACAAGCACCACAGGCAGTGAATTAACGCCTATCTCAAGCATTTGTCTTGCAACATTCCTGCCCTCAAAAGGAGGCTTTACTATCGCTTTCAGTACAGAATAAAATAGAAGTAGAATCCTTCCGACCTCTTCTACAGGCCTTTGTATAGACAAGCCGATATATTCAATAAATTTGACAAGCATTTCC
>JAUVPO010000152.1 GCA_030598625.1 Deferribacteres bacterium
GAAGAAAGATGGTGTTAACTGACAGGGCGGAAGAAATACTGGAGACTCTCTGGACAGAGATAATTGAGAATAAAAAAGAAAATTGTGACGTCAGCATATTAAAAGATGACGACAGTTTAAAAGAGCTGGCTGCATCGGGATATGTGAGGATTAAAGACAATCAACTCAGCCTTACAAAAAAAGGCAGGGATGAGTCTGAAAGTTGCATAAGAAGACACCGTCTGGCAGAAAGGCTGTTTGCAGATGTCCTTAATGTAAAAGGGAAATCAGTGCATGAAAACAGCTGCAAGCTGGAGCATATGCTCCATAAGGGGCTGGATGAGAGTATCTGCACGCTCCTGGGTCATCCCGGTACATGCCCCCATGGAAAACCTATTCCTAAGGGCAGATGTTGCAAGGGGATTAAAAAAACGCCACGGAAACTGATTATGCCTTTAACCGAATTACGTAAAAACATAAATGTAAAAGTTTCATATTTGCAAACCCGAAATAGAAGCGCCCTGCAGAAAATGATTGCAATGGGAATACTTCCCGACACAAAAATAAGTCTGATTCAGAAATTCCCCTCATATGTATTACAAATCGGCAAAAGCCAGTTTGCTATTGATAAAGAGCTTGCGGGAAATGTATATGTAAGAACAATTTGATTGTTGCGGTCGTCTGATGGATTACATCTCGTTTCTTCCCTCAAGTGCCTTTGAAATGGTCACTTCGTCTGCAAATTCAATATCTCCGCCAATCGGCAGTCCATAAGCAATCCGCGTGATCTTTACCCCCAGTGGCTTCAGCAATTGCGATATATACTGGGCAGTGGTTTCCCCTTTTGTATTCGGGTTCGTTGCAATAATTACTTCTGAAACATTGTCCTCTTTCACTCTTTTTGTCAGTTCATTTATTTTGAGTCTTTCGGGGGTTATTCCGTCAATCGGGGAAAGGGAACCAAGAAGCACATGGTAAAGTCCCCTGAAAATTCTTGCGTTTTCAATAACAATCAAATTGCTTGGTTCTTCGACAACGCATATTTTACTGCGGTCTCTGCCGGGGTCCCTGCAAATAGAACAAACCTCATCTTCGGTAATGTTAAAACAATTCTTACAGAAACGGGCCTTTTCTTTTATCTTGATAATGGCATTTGCCATTGAGATGGCTTCTTCCCCAGGCATACCGATGATGAAGAATGAAAGGCGCTGGGCGGTTTTCCTTCCAATGCCCGGAAGTCTCGAAAGTTCGTTTATAAGATTTTCAACAAGGCTTCCGCTCATTAGCCAAAAAGGTTCCCCAGTCCCGGGACATTCATACCGCCTGTAATCTTACCCATGTCCTCGCTGACCATTTGCTGGGCCCTGCGCAGGGCTTCGTTTACAGCGGCTAATATCAGGTCCTGGAGCATTTCAATGTCTTCCGGATTTACAACATCTTTTTCAATTTTAATGGAGACAATTTCCATAGCGCCGTTTGCGGTCGCAACAACCATGCCGCCGCCGGCAGATGCCTCAACAGTCTTCTTTTTTGATTCCTCCTGGATCTTTCCCATTTCCTGCTGCATTTTCTGGGCCTGTTTCATAAGGTCTCCAAGCATTTTCTTTGACATAAGAACCTCCTGTATAATTTCTTATCGGTCTGATTTATTATCTGTGCAACCTTGTCTTAATCAGCGCAATTGCTATTACTTTCATCCTCAAGCGACTTAACCTTGATTAAAGAACCATTGAAAATCTTCATTGCGTCCTTGACTATAGGTTCCGACAATACATGTTCCTTTATTTTATCAATGCTTTTTTTTGTTTTTTTTCCGGGTAATGACAAGATTTTCAGTTTCAGGTTATAAGCGCTTAAATTCTTTAGTATCGTCTCAATTACTGAGGAATTCTTCCTTACGGAATCCGCGAGAACAGACATCCCGCCGTTGAATCCTATAACAAGCTCTGTTGTCGTAAGGTTTACAATTTTTGCCTCCTCAAGTTTACAGGCAAGGAGATGGTCTTTAGAATTGAGATCTTCAAGTAATTTGTGCCATAGTTCTTCCCTGTCCGGGATTTCCGACTTGTTGTTAACCGCAGTTTTTTTTACCGGCGCGGTTTTTTTTTCTTCTATTACAGCAGGACCCTGAATGTGAGACTCCGGCCCCGGGACTTGCGGATTCTCTTTTGATTCAGCAAGCATATTAAATATATCTCCAATGGATGTCATGCCTTTTACAAATGAAGTCCTTAGAAGGCCGAGTTCAAGAGCATACCTTGGATTTACAGCGTTTCGAATTTCACCTTCGAGTCTAAGGAGTTCCGTCAAGAGTAATGTCAGCTGTTCTATATTGACGTCTGACGCGAGATCACGTAATCTTCCGGCTTCCTCCTGAGAGAATTCCAATAGTTCTTCAGCCTCCCGGCTTATCTTTACTATGGCTATGTTTCTGAAATATTCAACAAGGTCCTTTGTAATTTGACGCAAATCACTGCCACGGTCCGTTAATTCCTTTATTATGGAAAGGGTGCTTGAGATATCGCCTGTCAGAATAGTTTTTGAAAGATTTGAAATGATTTCCGTCTCGGGCAGGCCTAACAGGTTTTGAAGTTCTTCTTCGGTTATGTCATCGCTGAAAGCGGTTGCCTGGTCCAGGAGAGTCAGGGCGTCCCTCATACTGCCGTCCGCCGCCTTTGCTATCATTTCCAGAGCGCTTTCCCTTATATTTATCTTTTCAGTATCTATAATCTTATTGAGCTGCCCTTTTATCATATTTTTTGTAATCCTGCGGAAGGAGTGGTGTTGACACCTGGACAGGATAGTGGAAGGTATCTTCTTTGGTTCGGTTGTGGCGAAGATAAATATCACATGCGCCGGAGGTTCTTCAAGTGTTTTCAGGAGAGCATTAAATGCCTGTGTGCTTAACATATGGACTTCATCGATTATATATATTTTATATTTCTCGCCTGAAGGAGCGTATTTCACAGCCTCCCTTAATTCCCTTACAGCGTCAACACTGGTGTTTGATGCCCCATCGATCTCAAGTACGTCTACGGAAGCGCCCTGTGTTATGGACTTGCAACTCCGGCATTCACCGCAAGGTTCGCTGTCAGACCTTTGCAGGCAGTTAAGCGCTTTAGCCAGAATCCTGGCAGAAGACGTTTTGCCTACACCCCTCGGCCCTGAAAACAGATATGCATGCACTATCTTTCCGCTTGAAAGCGCATTCTTGAAGGTCGTTACTACCGCCTCCTGTCCAATGAGGTCATTGAATCCCTGAGGCCGCCATTTTCTTGCTAAGACAATATAACTCATAGCCCTTTGAACCCTGAATTTTTTAACAGCCAGGCCATCAGGTAATCCTGCGGCACCCAGAGCAACTACTTACCGCTGCTTCCTTCCGGACCTGGCGGGGTTCGCAGCGCCCTGTTGCACAGGGCCCAACGGCCTGACTGAAAACTAATTTCTTATTTATGTCTCTACGGGCAAACACCCGTTCGCCCCTGGTTTTTCACTGGCGGAGAGGGAGGGATTTGAACCCTCGAGGCGCTATTAACACCCACACGATTTCCAGTCGTGCTCCTTCAGCCGCTCGGACACCTCTCCAACTGCTTTAAAATGCTTTATAAGTATTATATTTCAAGTGGTTACGTGCTTGAAGGCCGACCGGTTTGCCTCGTGTCATATAGTTTAACATTTTTAGTCCGGCCTTTTATGTACAAAGTCTCATAAAAAGAAATTTTATTACATTCATCTCATAAATCGCAACATGCATGGCTGTATCGTGCGGGATCGATCTCTATCCCGGAGCATAAAATTATCTATACTTTCATGGTCTACATACCATTTATCCCTCAGCCTCCTGGCATATATGCTGCAATCGTTTATGTATTTCATAAGTGTATTTTTCGGTGTGCGGCCTTTACATCCATCCAGCGCGGGTAGCTGTTCTGTCCTGCCATATTGGGTAAAGTCACCTTCTCCCTTCAAACTTCATTCTTTCATCACCTATCTCATTAACGTTGGATACAACTCCGGAAAAAACCATCCTGCCGCATGGATAGGAAATCCTAACCTGACCTCTCCCTTCGGCGTATCCGAAATCAGCAATCCCTCCTCAAGCAGCATCCCCAACAGATTCCGTCCTGTGCGTTCCTTCAGCCCGGAGGCATGAATGACGTCACCCCGCGATGCATTGCCGTGTATCAGGACTTCCTGGAGCATTCCGAATGCCTCGGGCCGGAGAGGCTGTTTTTCGCCTAATGGACCCGGGACTATGCCCCTGTTTCGAAGGTCGACATACTGCCTGATCCGCTGGATGAGTTCTTCCAGCTTCATAAGGTCGCCCATATATTCCACCTGGTCAAGGCAGACTTCCAGAAAAAAACGGCAAAAATGTATGAGTCCTTCATTCGACAGATTCCCCCTGCCGTCAAGGTCATTGCGCCGTGGAGCATCCGCCCGGGTGAGCGCAGCCTTATAATCGGCGTTTCGGCGAGCAAGACCGCGGCTCGCTGACCAGAGCCCGTAGCCGAGGACCGGAATCCGATGAAAATATGCCTCTGTGAATAGACGAGCAACCCTGCCGTTGCCGTCGAGAAAGGGATGAATCCACATGAATCGATGGTGGGCGGCCGCTGCCGCAACGAGCTTTGCCACGCCATGATGGCAGTCCGGCGTATAAAATTCCCCGAATCGATCAAGGAGGGCATCCAGAGCGCCGCTTTCCGGCGGCAGGTGCCGTCCGACTTTTACCACCTCTTTGCGCAGCTCGCCCGGAACAACCCGGTTTTCGTGCCCTGTATCGGGGTCCTTCACAATCTTAAATTCCTCCGGCAGCTGCCTGTAAAACTCCCGGTGTATATGACAGAGGAATTCCTGACCTGCAATATTAATCTCCGGAGCTTCCTGCAATCTTTTTTCCATATCCCTCTGAACGGTAATATGGGCAACACTCTCTAACTGGAGATTACGCTTTGCCGGTTCGGTATCATACTCCTTCTGCATTGCGCGGACAATGTCATAGGGATGCGTGTTATGGCCTTCAATCAGATTGGAATAATAACTGTTAATGATCCGGAGCAATTCCTGCAGTGAACACAGCGTGACAGGATGCTGCCGGCTGCCAAGGGCCGCGGACTTCTGGATTACAGACAGGGCAAGGTCGTGAAGCTCCTCGGCCTTTTCAGGAAAGAGAGGC
>JAUVPO010000250.1 GCA_030598625.1 Deferribacteres bacterium
CCGCATTCCTGATAATATTCATGGCCACCTGCTGAAGCTCAGTCTTGTCCCCTTTGATTATCATCGGATGTTCATCCGCATGGTCTTTAGTTATCTGAATATTTTTTGCTTTCAACTCGTTCGTGATTAAACCCAGCGAAGATTCAATGATTTCATTTAAATTGCATTCAGTAATTTCACCTCTTGATTTACAGGAAAAGGTGTTAAAGTCCTTAACTATTTTGGCCATATATTCACAGGCGCTTGACATAAGCGACAGTTCCCTGTGTTCTTTCGAATCTTTTTCCGCGCCCTTTTTGTAATGGCTGATCATGGATATGAGCCCTGTCAAAGGGGAGTTTAATTCATGGGCTATGCCAGCTGCCATTTGTCCTATTGAAGACAGCTTGTCTGCCTGTACCACTTGCGCCTGTGATTTTATCAACTCGTCGGTTTTTTCCCTTACCCTTGTCTCTAATTCCCTATTCCAGGCTTCAATTTCCTCATGCACTTTTTTAAGTTCCTCCTCAGCCTTATTGCGTTCAGTGATTTCATCCTGAAGAACTGCGCGTGAGCTTTTTAATCTCATCGTCATTTCATCAAAGGAGCGGGAGAGCTTGCCTATCTCATCCTTTTGGGACAGTCCAATTTTATAATCAAGGTCTCCACCCGCTACAATTTTAGTCCCCCTGCGAAGCCTCATAATTGGCCTCAACAGACTTCTTTCAAATGAAACTGCAATCAGAGATGTCCATATTACCAGTATTATCATAAAAACAATTATAAATAAAAATACTCTTTGCTGAGCGGACAACATGTCTGCTTTATAAATATCATCTAACTTGTGAGCGCTTTCAACCATCGACTGGGACCGTATGAAGAGGCGATGTGTCAGCCTCTCCTTTAATTCTGTTAGCAAGGCGAGTTTTTTTGGTCCGGCCAGATCGGTTTTTTCTGATATTTCAACAAGGCGGATAAAAATAGAATTAATATCTTGGTTGCTTTTAATTAAATTCTCAACAATAATCCGTACTTCAGGATTATTGGATTCCAATCCTCTGATATGTTCTTCTATCGAGATAGTTTGAATTTGCCATTGAATCCGTGCACGCTCCAATGGATGCGCTAAGTAATCATACATTAGGATATTTAATTCAAATACATTCTTGACTACTGCACTGACTATACGGTTTTTTTTAGATGATTCTTGTATGTTTTTGAATGAATACGATAAAACAATACCAACTGCCGCAACTATAAAAAAGGATATAATCACACTGGTTAGCAGCTTTGTTTTGATCGTCATGGATATTTAATGGATTATGGTAATAGCTTCGGGTTTTATCTTTTCAAGCGCGTCAAAATATATGTAATCCATATAATTTGGCATAGTTACATGCTTTACAAGATTATTATTGATCGCCCACTGCGCCTCGGCTTCCAGTGTAATTATCAGCGACTGGTTCAAAGAAAGCCCGAATTTATAGTCCGGCCAGATCCACTCAATAAAGTCTTTGTCCTCACTAAAACTTTTCAGGAGTATGTCCTGGGCCTCGGCTTTATTGTTGTTTATGTACGCAATTGCCTTATCCAGAGCAAGCAATATTCTCTGAATAATTTCAGCGCGGGATTCAACAAAATCCCTTCTTGAGAAAAGGCTGAATGTCTCTCTATAGATATTTAAATGGGGAAGAATAACAATATCATCTCCCAATAATTTCACGGTCTCAAATCCAAAAGGTTCCCAAACTGATATTGCCTCTACTCTGTCAGCTTCCATTGCATACGCCATATCTTCCGGCTCAATATTTACAACGCTGACTTCAGATGGCTCGATCTCGTTGTTTAACAAAAAAATATCTAAAAAAAATTGACTGGAAGCTCCGGCAATTACTCCCACCTTCTTCCCTCTTAAATCCTTGCCCGATTTTATCCCGGCATCCTTCCTTGCTAAAATCTTGACATCATTGTCCGAGTGGACAAACGTAGCAGCGACTACATAGTCATTTCGATCAAAACTGTTAAACATAAAGGGCAAATCCGAGGCTGTGCTTATATCAACTTCACCTCTTAACATTGCGGCAAGACATCTGTGTCCGCCGATACACTCCCGTATTTCTACATCTATACCCTCCTCTTTAAAGAAGCCTTTTGTCTCTGCAATGAAAAAGGGAGCGGACAGGGGAGTTCTTGAAACAGCAATAGTTGCCTGTCCGGATATTTCGGATTTCATTTGAGATGTAGACGAATTAAACCGGTCACAGCCGGCAACAGAAAGAGCAATATAAGCGATAGCGGTTACAATAAAAAAAGGGGAACATATATTTATTCTCTGGTTTATATAACGCGCCATTACTTTTTTATAGCTCATTCCTGATTTAATCCAGTTTAAAACTGACCGTAAAAAGATTTATCGGCCTTTAAATATGAGACACTCTATCAAACTTATTCGGCAATTAATCATAAAAACCTGAATGAGAAAACCTCAAATGATATGATGTATAAATCAGGTTCAGAAATTCATAACGCGAAAAGATAGATAAATTATTTCTTCGGAACGATCTTTAAAAATCGTCTTTTCCCGACCTTCAGCAGATGCTCTCCGGCAGAGACGTTCCTGTCGGGATCGGTCCACTTTTCATTATCAACACTTACCCCGCCCTGTTTTATGAGACGAATCCCTTCGCCGGTGCTTTTTACAAGGCCTGACTGTTTCATTATTTTTGGAAGCCATATATCCGGACATTCTTCATCCAGCCTGAAAACCGGCACTTCATCAGGCAGGCCTTTATTCTTGAATATTTTTTCAAACTCCTCTTTGGCCTTTGCCGCCGTATTATTGTCGTAGTATCTTTCAACTATTTCAAGTGCAAGATTTTTCTTGGCCTCCATGGGATGGACCGAACCGTTCTTTATCCCTTCTTTTAAGCTATCAAGTTTTTTAATTGAGATATGACCGAGCAGTTCGTAATACCTGAGCATCAGTTCATCACTTATGGACATGATCTTCCCGAACATTTCCTTCGGTGAATCAGTTATGCCTATGTAATTCCCCAGGCTCTTGGACATCTTATTGATACCGTCAAGCCCTTCCAGTAATGGCATCATGATTACGACCTGCTGCTCCTGGCCA
>JAUVPO010000210.1 GCA_030598625.1 Deferribacteres bacterium
TTCTCTGTCATAATATTGATACACTGGGCGCTTATGTAGAACCTGTTTTATTGGGAATGCATATCGCAAATCAGTCATGTCTGACATTTGAAGTTACTCCAAGGAGGATAGAGGACTCAGGCGGAGGACTTGCAAAGATTGACGGCCATATACAACTTATAGAGGGACTTGCGCTTCCAGGGGATGATGATGAATACAGGTTGAGTTATTACAACACCCTTACAAACTGGATCACCATCGATTCTTTGCTTGAGTTTTTCGGTCTGAACAGGGCAAGCCTTGCAGATGCTGAAAACAACATGGAAAGGCAAAATGAAATAATCGAGGCAATCCACAGCATTGAAGAAAAGATGCCCACTTATGTAACTATCAAGGATGTGAAATATCTCTGGGGAAGCGGCCAGGAAGATGTTTATCCGGTGGCGCAGTTCGAGAAATTATGGGGAGATATGAGCGGTCTTGAAGATTTAAAAGTAATGTACGCGGCAGTTTCAAGATACCGTGGACTTCAATTAAAAGAACCTTCACTGCTGGACATGTGGGTAAAAGACGGATCGTTTGATTACGTAAAGAGCAAGTGCTCGTTTTAAAAAAAACAGCTATAATCTGTAAGCCATGAGCTGATGTACCTTACTCGCTTACCGTTTATCGCTTCAGTTATCGGAGGTATCATGACCGTCAAAAAGAAAGCGGCTTTAATAACGGGTGAAGACCGGAAAGAAAACATAAAGAAATGCCTCTCTTTAATAAGAGAAGATATGGGTCCGATAGAAAACGCCGGGAATATTCTTATCAAACCCAATCTCGTAGCGCTCAAACCTGATTTTGCCAATACTAATGTTGAAGCAATTGAGGCTGTTATAGAATTTATACGAGACATTGTTCCTGATACACCCATAACAGTCGGTGAAAGCTCTGCCTCCGCCTTTTACTGTGGGCTTCCGACGACGCGGGTTTTTGAAGATTATGATTATTACAGACTGGAGAAAAAATACAACAATGTTACTTTAACCGATTTTGACAATGACAGGGACGTTATAAAAAGTCCTATTCTCTCCGTTGTAGGCGATACACACTTGCGAATTACTAAACGCATTGAAGAGTTTGATTATAAAATATCTCTCTCTGTTCCTAAAACACACAACTTCGCGGTTGCTACACTGGGTATAAAAAATATGGCGGGTCTTGTATTGAGAGAGGATATGGCAATGATACACGGAATGAAAGGCGGAATTGAAGTAGACGCGCCTAAAACCTTTTTGGACAGACTGCCTCCGGGAGCAATTTCGAAGGCAAGAAGGATCATTCCGAACCGGCTTATGAATTTTCTGTTCAGACAATATCCGACATACCGGAAGAGTGTAAAAATGATCCACAGGAATATAGTTGAATTCGCAAAGAGAACATGGCCTGATTTAGTCGTCCTCGACGGCTTTGTGTGCATGGAGGGTGACGGACCCGTAGACGGTACTGCTGTTGAAATGAAAACCGCCATTGCCTCTGCCGACCCTGTAAAGGCCGACGGCATAGGCGCGCGGCTGATCGGGTTTGAACCGGAAGAAATCGGGTATCTCTACTACCTGCAGGAAGAAGATAAAATGGGAGAGTATTCCCTTGAAAACCTTGTTGGTGATGACCTGGACCAAATCAGGAGAAAATTCAGGCGCCACGGCACTTATGACATTCAATGCCAGTGGAAGGAATCACCGACTTGATGCGGATAGGTCCCTTTGTAAAAGGGAATATAATCTCTATAGTTAAATTATGAATCGTATACCCGAACCGGATCTGATGGATAGTGTTGAACAGGCCGAGGCTTACGCGGAGACTGATTTTTCCGAACCGCATGACGCATTTGTTGAATATTTCAGATCACGATTCCCCCGTTTCTCCGGTAAGAACGTATTGGACCTGGGATGTGGGACTGCTGATGTTATCGCCCGGTTCTCACGGACTTATCCCGGGTCTTTCATAACCGGCATTGACGGCGCGCAGGCAATGCTTGAGATCGGCATTCGCGTTATTAAATCAAAAGGTCTCTCACACCGGGTAAAGTTGCAAAGATGCTTATTGCCGGATGCCGGTCTGCCGGAAATAAAATATAACGCGGTAATTTCAAACAGCCTGCTTCATCACCTGAATGATCCGTTGATTATATGGAAAACCATTCAGCAATGTGCGGGAATCGGAGCGCCGATCTTTGTAATGGATTTATTGCGGCCGGACAGCATTGAAAAGGCCCGAGAATTTGTTGAACGTTATACCGCCGATGCTTCATTGACTTTGCAGGAAGACTTTTTCAACTCACTCCTGGCAGCATATACGGTAGAAGAAATTCAGCAGCAATTAAAGGCGGCAAATCTCGATTATCTTAGCATAGAAACCGTCAGCGACAGGCATGTGGCGGTCTGGGGGCTTAAACTATGATTGAAAACAAAAGTGAATTTCTGGGCGCCGCTTTCAGGGCGGCAATGCTTGCAGGGGATTTAATCGTGAAAAACCTCGGCAGGATTTCAGAAGATGACGTAACTATCAAGCAGGCATCGGACTTCGTTACCCGTGTTGACAGAGAATCCGAGCAGCTTATCATTAATACAATTAAACAGAAATTCCCTGAACATCATTTCCTTGCTGAAGAATCCGTCAAGGATATCGAAACAGGAGAATACCGGTGGATAATAGACCCGCTTGACGGCACAACCAATTTTATTCACGGATACCCCGTCTTTTCAGTGTCAATAGCACTTGAATATAAAAAAGAAATAATTCTTGGCGCTATTTTTGATCCTTTAAGGGATGAAATATTTACAGCGGAAAAAGGCAAAGGCGCGTTTCTCAACGGGCAGCCGGTTAATGTATCTGCAATCAGTGAACTGGAAAACAGCCTGATTACAACAGGCTTCCCTTTCCGCAGGAAAGATTTTATTGATAATTATCTTAAACTCTTCAAGAATATTTTTCATAAAGTAAGTGACATAAGAAGGGCCGGCTCCGCCGCACTTGACCTTGCCTATCTTGCCTGTGGGAGATGTGACGCATTTTTTGAGATCGGTCTCAGCGCATGGGATGTGGCCGCTGGAAGTATCATAATAAAAGAAGCGGGCGGCATTATCACTGATTTTGGCGGAGGTCCGGATTACCTCGCAACAGGCAACATAGTAGCCGGCACCCCTGCCCTTCACGGAGATATTTTAAAAGAGGTAAAGGGTGTTTTCAGAGAAGTAATTGAGAAATAATAAAAGAGTGTAAGTCAGCGTTTGGGGTTTGTTTTCACCACGTTTATTGACACAATCCCCCTTTGAATGATAACTTAAATGTCATCCAAGGCTGCGTTTCAGGCATTGTCCTGTTAATATTTATTCCGCCATGTTTTTTATAAAGGGCAATAATTGAATAAAAAAAATATTATTACAGGTTTAATATTTATTTTAATCGGTATCTGGTTTTACTCAGCCTTATCTTCATTTAAAATAGAGGAAGGATCTGATCCGAATAAAATAATAATACGGGAAGGTGTTGTAATGACGGAAACTGAAGTAGCCAAGGCGCTTTCAGATGAGATGGGTTTTGATCTCGAAGGCGCATATAAATCCGGTTATACATCCATAGACGTTGTTGAGTATTTGATGAAAGAACCTCATAAACGGTCATTTGTCTTTCATGAAGGAAGATTTTATGAAAGCAGGATAACCGTTTGGCGCTTACTCCCTCTTTCTGTCTGCATTATATTAATTGTTGTTGGAGCCGTAATAATCATATTTACGGGAAAAACCAAAAAATCCTGACTAAAACCGGTAAGCCATGTTCTTCAAA
>JAUVPO010000008.1 GCA_030598625.1 Deferribacteres bacterium
CATTAAGCGTAGACCTTTTGCTTTCAATAAACGGCCTGAACTTCTCTTCACTAAAGGGGGTTGTCTTTACAGGTATGCTGTACGACGGGACACTTGTCTGGGTTTTTTGTGTGGATGCTCCCCGGATTATATTTTCAACTTCCGGTTTTTGTCCTGATTTCCCGATCTTATTCCCTGACTTTTGTGTTTGCAGTTTTTCATTCTTAACTCGTAACTCCGAACTCTCAACTCTCTTTTTTGTACAGGCATTCCATTCCTTGAATTTTATTAAACCTTCAAGTTCGGCAAAAACCCTTTTTGGATTCTTTTTGGGATGCGGCGCCCATGACTGTTTTTTCTGCAGTCTTTTTGCTGTTTGCAGATACTCTCTTGCCTTTGTAAAATTTTCCAGTTCAGTCTCAATATGGCTTAAAAGTGAATAATCTATCCATAAAGAGCGCCTTTTTGCGAGTTTGGTTAACCACGGCCGTCCCATTTTAGAATTTTCCCATGAGACGATGCACAGATCAGTAATATCCTCCAAAAGCATTTCATCATCAGGGAACTCGTGCAGCATTTTTTCAAGACAACGATATGCCTTTTTGAATTCCCTTTTCTTCAGAAATCGCTCGTAGGCTTTATATGTGTCCTGGGGTGTTTCAAACATCATCGGATTTTACCCTGCTTAAACTCCGTTTCATTCCTTTGGCTCTCGCAAAGGCACAAAGTCGCTAAGAAGATTGTTTTTCAGGCTATCAAGAACTTATCATAACCCACATCTTTTTAAAACTTGATAAATAAGCTTTATCAACCTTGAAAGTTCCCATCCGGCAAAGGGGAATTTAGTGTGAAGAGTGTAGAAACTCTGTTTGTGTAACGGCATTATTTAACAAACGATAATCAGGCTTCAGTTCCCCGCACTTACCAGCACTCCGTCAGCAACTATCTTTTTGTTTATTTTTTTGAAACCCGTCTTCAAAAACCAGCCCCTGATTTCACCCGGAGAGTAAGTCCTTCCTCCCTGGGTATTCACAAGCATGTTAACGGCAAACATTGCGCTGTGAGGCGGTTGTGTCCTGTTTTCATTAATAAAAAACTCCTGAATCACGACCCTTCCGTTACTGTTAAGCACCTTCCGGCATTTTCTCAAAAGCATGATATTATTTTTTTCTGAAAATGAGTGTATAATCTGGCTCATAAAAATAAGATCATATCCATTGCCGATATCGTCAACAAGGAAATCTCCCTGAACAAAAGTTATATTTTTTGAGTCCTTCTGAAATTGATTTACAACAGTTCCTGCAATTTTAACAGTCTCCGCCGTATCAAATAACGTAACGTGAATCCCCTTTTTAGCCATTTCAATTGTATACGTCCCCGGTCCGCCGCCGAGGTCAAGCGCCTTCTTTACGCCCTTGAGACCAATCCCTTTAATTATTTATTTTGCCTTTAATGACGCAAGGTTATGCATTCCAAGAATAAATGCCTTATGATCGCGTGACTTCCGGGACGGGACACCTGTTTTCAGTATCCTGTCGAGGTCCGACCAGTTGTCCCACAGGCTGTTTACGTGTTTTATAATGTCGCCCTGATAGTAAGGTCTTCCGGAGACAAGAAGCCGGGAGGCTATACTCGCATTTTTGTATCCGCCTTTATTTTTTCTCAACAATTCAAGGCCGGTGAGGGCATCAAGCAGAATCTCCGTGGCCCGCCTGTCTGTCTTTAATTTGTCCGCAACGTACTTTGCAGTCTTTTGCTCTTCGAGATAGTCAAATATCCTGAAATTATTCGCGGTAATCAGCACCCTTGAAGACTGGTAGCCGCTCCATATCTTCCTGATTTCCTTAGTCTGGTCGAGAATGCCTGCCATTATGATTTTCCCCTTCCGCACATGGGGCGTATTGCAATACGCCCCTGCAATGGCGCTCTTACAGCCCCATTTTCTTTAAAGCCTCATCTCCTGCGTCCTTGGTTGCAGGCGCGTCTTCAGGAAGATAAAGCATTACCCCGCCTTTAACGGGCCTTAGGACGATCTTTCCTTCCTGGGCAAGTTTATTTGTAACGTCAACAGGATTTTCGTTATCAAAATATTTTTTAAAGGCATTGTTAAACCCTGAATAAACAGAATGAATTCCCTTATAACCTTCTTTCCTCAGACTCACAATAGCTTTTTTTATAAACTCCTCATGACTCATTTTTTCCGACATAATGCCCTCCTCTTATTTAATGTTTTTTAAGGCATGAATTGTTTTATATGCAACATTCAGGTTTATTCATTCGCTAATGTTTTTTCAAATTCCATATCTGATTTAAGCGTAACGGCCTTTTGTTTTCTCAGTTCATCAATTTTCCTTAACGGTCTTTCCAGCATATTGCTTCTCGTGGTAACAAGGCTATCGAATTCCCTTTTCGCGGCATCCAGCCTTTCCCCCATAACTCTGAATTTATCTTTATAAGCATTCCATTGCTTTGAAAACTCACCGAGCAGTTTAAGTATTTCAGAGGCAGTCTGTTCAAGGTTGAAGTTCTCTATCGCCTGCCTGATGACAGCCAGGACCGCGTATAGAGTAAACGGAGAACATAAAACAACTTTCTGCTTCAGCGCCTCATCCATAATCGTCGTATCAGCCTCATTTATGAAACCGTATACCTGCTCATTGGGAATGAAGACCAGGACATAATCCACCGTGTTATCGGCAGGATTAATATATTCTCTGGTGGTGACCTGTCTGATCATCGTTTTTGTGTTTTTAAGAAGCTCGTCCTTATACCGTTTCCTGTCATTCTCCGAAGTTGCATTAAGATAGTGAACGTAGTTGTCCAGAGGAAATTTTACATCCATGTTTATCTTCAATCCGTTAGGCATAAAAAATGTATAGTCGGGCCTGCCCGAGGAACCTTCCAATGTCTTCTGCTTGATATAATTAATACCCTCCACCAAACCAACCAGATTAATGATATCCTCCGCCATGCGTTCTCCCCATTCGCCCCTTTTTTTGGAACTCGCAAGCGCCTGTCCGAGATGCTCGGTTGTGTCTTTCAGTTTTGACGTAACTTTTTCATGGTTTTCCACAAGAGTAGAGACCTTTATATTGCCTTTGCTTACCTCTTCAATTTTTTGCTTAACATCAGTGAGTGTCCTGTCTATTTCCATTATGCTTTTGTCAATCAGTCCCTTTTTCCCCTCAAGCTCTTTTACGCCCTCAATGGTCTGCGATTTCAGTTTTTCTTCCGCAAGCTTCAAAAACTCGGCGGAATTCTTCGAAAGGGCATCCAGGGAAATGGTGCTGAATTTATCCATCAGGTCTTTCTCCATTGTCTGAAGGTTCTTTTCAGCCTCCTGATATTTAGCCTCAATAGCAGCCCTTGTCCGTGATTCATTTTGAAGCTCGTCTTTAATCCCGGCAAGTTCCTGTGCCCTCTGATCAATCTGCTGTCTCAACTCATCGTTTACGGCTTCAGCGCTTCCAGCCCTCGCTTCAAACCGTGCGGCCTTTTTAGAAACAAGAATATAGACAATCAGCGATGCAGAAAACCCGCCTGTAATCAGACCCAAAAAAAGAAGACCAAAGTTTGTTGTCATAATTGCTTAATCATCCCGGGCTTTATTATCCAATCCACTGTCCAGTTTACATCATCAGATCTTTTGAGGCATACAATACATCCCATCGCGAAATCTACAATATTTTTCTCTCCCTTACCGCAAAGAATAAGCGATGAGAGTTTGGCCAGATGGGGCAAATGCCCTGTTATCATCACATTATCATTCATTTTAGAAAGGCGTTCAAACCAGATTCCAGGGTCATCCATCGGCGACAATCCATCCGTTTGAGATATGTCCTTTTCACATTTTACATGATCAGCCAGGACCTGAGCAGTCTGCAAGGCCCTCATTTTCCCACTGTGGAATATCTCGCTTACTTCAAGATCCATGTCTGCTGCAAAGGCAGCAACTTTTTTGATATTATTAATTCCCGCATCCGACAGGCTACGCGATGCGTCTTCTTCCTTACTCAAGGCCTCTGCATGCCGCACAAGATAAAGAAACATTGTTGAGCCTCCTTTACCCTATTTATAATTTAATAATAATACCCTATAGCTTCTAACTTGTACACAGGAAAAACACGCTTTCTCCCGGATCATATCTTTTCATAGACCCAGACCCTCCCCCCGTTCCTTACTCCCTCCACCCTCCTAACAAGCCGTTTTTTGTGAAGATTTAAGAGCCTTGTCCCGCTTGTATTGGCCCCAAGCTTCATGATTTCCGAAATGTCTTTGGCTGTAATCCTGTCTTTTTTTAAAACAAGTTCGAGGGTTTCTTTGAGATAATTATTCAGATTCCCGATTAACACCCTCTGTCCGTCCCTCATCTCCGCCACAGCCGCCAGGTCTTTTCTTTCAAGGGCCACTTCTATGTTTTCTTTCTGATTATCATTCAACCCCTTCAGAAGAATGTATTTATCCCCGTATTCATTGCTTAACAGGCGTGATATAAGCTTGGCCGCTATTTCATCAGCGCAGGAATAATCTATAATCCCGATATTCGAAAAATCAAGGGCAATAACCGCCCTGTCCCCTTCTCTCCTGATGTCCGTCTCGATCCGCTCCCGTATCACCTGCCCCGACGGACGCGTAACAAGATCACTCGAACCGTTCTTGAGTTCTTCCTTAAGGAGTTTGTAAAGATCGTAGGTTTTCATGATTGTGTATTTAAGAAATTTATTTACGACCTATTGAAAGTCCACACTTTCAACCTTCTACCGCTTAAAAGCTTTATAAATTAAATCCTTTCAATCCTCGCCGTGTGCATAATCAATTTTCCTGTCGGAAAAATAATATGGCTTTATGAGATTAATATGACCGGAAAATGTATCATGGTCTACCTTATACTTTTGGGCCTTTTTCAGGATATCATCCCATTTCATTTTATCTATATAGAAAGGTTTGCTTTTTTTTAGAACGTTATTCGGAGCATATACGGCCTTCGATTCAAAAAAAGAAACCGCGCTTTTTCGTATTATTATAATGGCCATCAGCGTTATACAGATCAAAACCATTGTCCAAAAGATTCTTGTATAATGCAATAAGGATGCTTGATCAAACACCTCATTTATTGGTTCTAAAAAAGCGCTTATAAAAGTTTCCATATCAGCCCTCCTTTAAATTTACGGGTTTTTTACTCATTTATCTTCAAGTACATACCCATTACTTTAAGAATAACTGGAGGAGATGTAGCAGACTACATATAAAACGATTCCCACACACACTTGATCTCTTTATATGCCTGGCATTTCAACATTTCCCTGCATTCAGGGCAGAAAAAATTACACTCGCTGTCAATATGTGTAAAGTTGAACTCACCAAAAATATCAATAAACCGGTCGGCTCGATAAGGCTTGATTTCGAGGTCATCAGGACATTGCATGAATTTACCGGTTGAATACCTGTAATAGGCCATTTACACCCCCTTTTTTAGTGTTCATTTAAACCAGGTCAATAGACACTATTGATTCAATTGATTCAATTGAATCATAAAGCGGAAGTTTTGTCAAGGGGTAAAAAACTCGGGGGAATGAATTTCTACTCCAAAAGCTGTTGTCTTACGGATACAAGATGCTTAAGGAATTCCGTAAATGCTCTGAAAAGCTTGGCATTATCGCCTTCCAGGCTTTTAAGCAGAAGATCACAAAAGAAAAAGGTGCATCGATAAGGCCTTACCCATCTCTCAAGAGAACATCCATGTTCCTTTAAAAACCTGCAAGGGTCCGTGTCTTTCCGGTCAGGAGAGTAACGGGGAACTTCCATGCCGAGGGCTTCAATAAATACAAGGTCATTACTGTCATAATTACCGTGTTTATTAATACAGCATACCGTTTCGCATGTGGGGCAAACGATGGAAGTATGTTTCTCGATAAAGGGAGAAACAGCGTCAAATGCATTTTTGAGTTCATTGGCTAATTCTTTCTGTTTGTCCGCTTGCATGCAACCTTCTTTATCTTTATTCATGAACTTGCTTCCGCGCTAAACTTCCGGCAGCATTATGTTTATCTGAGCGCCGGGGAAATACAATAAATTATTTTCTCTTTCCATTCCCCATCCCCAATCAGGTATTATTGAAAACTTTGCTGTTCCCGATCGAATAGAGAGTTTGCCTTTCCATTGATTGACAAATCTTCTAACACCGGCAAGGCCATGTCCTCTTCCCCTGTCCTCATGTCTGGACACGCCGTGAAGCAATGCCTTTTCAATGGCATCAAGGTCGTCTTTAACCGCAACCCTTTCCGAGAGGGATTCTTTAAAGCCTATGCCCAGGTCCATCACGGAGATCTTGACCACATTTTTATTTATTTTCCTGAAATGATACTTCTGGATTCCGGCAAGTCCGGTGTTTTCGCTGTGTTCAATAATATTCTGACATACCTCTGAAAGGGCGACAATAAAACCGTTGATGGCCCGTTCATCATAAAAAAGATGCCTCTCAAGGATCGCGTGCGCGCGTTTCTTGACTTTACCGACTATAAAGTGTATATCGTCTGATTTTTCTATAGGAGTAATCTCAAGAAGGACCGCGGAGTTGGAACTTCTCAGGAATTTATCAGGCAACTCGGTTTTGCCGGGGGAAAGGCAAAAATAGCAGCTCGCGTAATCGAAAAAGTCCATCCTCTCGAGATATTTTAGCACGTCTTCCGACTCCGGCAGCAGCAATTTTTTTTTTACATTCCCGGAATGATAAAATCTGCCGGCCTCAAGAATGCCGACCATTCCGTACGGATCAATAAAATTTAAATTCCTCAAGTCAATCAATTCAGAAGCCGAAATATGAGAGAGAAATGATTCAAAGTTATCGTCAGACAGGTGAGTCATTATTCTATTATATCTACAATCATTTTTTGAATCCCTCAGATTATCCTTCCATCCTTCATCCTGATGATCCTCCGGCATTGTGATGAAAGGCTTTCGTTATGGGTCACGATTATGAAGGTAATGCCCTTTTTGTTTAATTCACTCAACAGGTCAAACAGCTCATCGCCCGTCCGGGTATCGAGATTCCCTGTGGGCTCATCGGCCAGTACAACCTTTGGATCAAGCATAAGCGCTCTTGCAACAGCGACACGCTGCTGTTCACCGCCTGAAAGCTCACCGGGCTTGTGCAATAATCTGCCGGAGAGTCCAACATCATCCAATATATGCTCAGCTTTCCCGATTGCTTCCTTATAGCTTATACCGGATATGAGCGCCGGCATAATAGTATTTTCTACAGCGTTGAATTCCGGCAGGAGATGGTGAAACTGGAAAATAAAACCTATTTCCCTGCTCCTGAAACCGGCCAGGGCGTCATTATTAAGCTCAAACACATCACTGCCTTCGTACAACAACTTTCCCGACGTAGGCCTGTCAAGCGCGCCCAGTATATGAAGCAGCGTGCTTTTGCCGACACCGGAAGGCCCCATAAGGGCCGTCAT
This sequence comes from Deferribacteres bacterium, assembly GCA_030598625.1. Taxonomy (GTDB): domain Bacteria; phylum Nitrospirota; class Thermodesulfovibrionia; order UBA6902; family UBA6902; genus JAUVPO01. Next base: position 7,443 of record JAUVPO010000008.1, read on the forward strand.
CTCCCCTTTGTCTATTGATAATGTTATGTCTTTTAATATATGGAGTTCCCTGCCCGGAGTGGAGAACTTCTTGCTGAGATTTCTTGCATTTATTAAAGGTTCCATTGCCGCGTTATCACTATTTCATTTCCTGTTTCACCCTTCGAGGAAATTTCATCTTTTATTTGTTCTATTTTTTTCCGCTTCTTTTTTACTCCTTTTCTCAAGTCGTCAACAAAATCTCCAAACTCCATAATCTTCTGCCCTACAACCAGTGTGCCTTCCCCGAATATTCTGAACGGTTCTCCGCCTTTCCAGAAAGCAAGCGCTACCATTAAGAAAACCGTGAATAAGATAATAACCATCGCCTTGAATATTAATTTAAACATCGATCCCCTTTTAAATATTAAATTTGAATCGTTCCATCAGTTGCATAAAGTCATCACCACCCGGCAGGCGGTCTTGCCGGGTTTATGCAGCGTTCAGGTCTTTTATTCATATCTCAACTGCTCCACCGGGTCCAGTCTTGCCGCCGACCATGAAGGATAAATGGTGGCCATGAAACTGATCAGGACCGCGGCAGCAGGCACAACGGTAAAATCAAACATACTCATTTTTACAGGGAGATAACTCAGATAGTACACATCAGCTGGAAGAGTTATAAATTTATAGGTCTTCAGAAACCGGCAAAGAACATATCCGCCTGTAACCCCGATTATAGTGCCTACAAAACCTATAATAACTCCATGAATCATAAAGATCGACATAATCCCCCTGTTGGTGGCTCCCATTGCCTTTATAATGGCAATCTCCCTGCCCTTTTCAATAACAATCATAATGAGATTGCTTATAATATTAAAAGAGGCCACAATCACTATCAGGGTAAGTATTATAAACATAACAATCTTTTCAAGCTTGAGGGCGGAAAAGAGATTTCTGTTCATCTGCATCCAGTCTTTCGCATAGTAAGAAGGTCCAATGGACTGCTCTATCCTGTCGGCTATATCGCCGGCATCATAGACATTGTCTATTTTCACCTCAATACCCGTAACAGAATCATCATATTTAAAAAAGTCCTGGGCATCTTTAATATCTATAAAAGCAAGGCTTGAATCATACTCATACATCCCGGCCTCAAAGAAACCGGCGACCCTGAATTTTCTCATCTTCGGGATCATCCCGAGGGGACCGGGTTCACCAATAGGCGAAACCATGTCAATCACATCACCTACAAACAAACCCAAAGTGCCCAAAAGTTCCCTTCCGAGTATTATCCCGGACACGCCTCCATCTCCCTTGAGATCATCAACACTGCCGACCTTGAGACGCTTAAGAATGTCCGTTGTATTTTTACCGGCAACGGGATCGACCCCCCTTACGACAACACCACGAGACCTGTCGCCGAACCTCAGCATTACCTGTCCGTAAATAAAAGGGGAAGAACTGATCACACCTTCAACCTTATCGATTCTGTCCCTTATTGTTTCATGGTCTCTTATGCGTCCGTCATAGCTTAGCGTCACAATATGGGAATTAACACCAAGGATTTTTTCCTGAAGGTCCTCATGAAACCCGCTCATAACGGAAAGTACGGTTATTAAAGTGACCACACCAAGCGCAACTCCGGCTACGGATATTAATGTATTAATCGATATGCCGCCGTGTTTCTTTTTTGATTTAAAGTATCGGAACGCTATAACAATCTGGTAAGGAAAATTCATGATTTTTTAATGCTGCTCCGGTTTCAGCTGCGGGAACAGAATTACATCCCTGATAGAAGAAGTGTTCGTTAAGAGCATAAAGAGTCTGTCGATGCCGATGCCTTCACCCGCCGCCGGAGGCATGCCGTATTCCAGCGCCCTGAGAAAGTCTTCATCCATGAAGTTTGCCTCTTCGTCTCCTCTATCCCTCGCTGCTGCCTGCTCCAAGAGTCTCTTGCCCTGGTCAGCAGGGTCATTAAGTTCCGAAAAGGCATTCGCGACTTCTCTTCCTCCTATAAACAGCTCAAACCTCTCCACAAAATCAGGGGAATCCTTTTTCCTCTTGGCAAGAGGGGAAAGCTCAACAGGATAATCCGTAATAAAGACGGGCTGTATGAGACCGGGCTCAACTTTTTTCTTGAATATCTCATCCAGTATCTTTCCGAGAGTGGCCTTTTTATCAATATCAATATTGTTGTCATTTGCAAATATCTTCGCCTTTTCAATGTCATCAAAAACAACGGGGTCAACCCCGTTCTGCTTCATTGCCTCCACCATGGTAATTTGCGGCCACGGCGGCGTAAAATCAATCACTTCTCTGTTCTCGCTTTCAGCATCTCCACCAAAAGGCACGCGAAGGCCGCCGTTTATTTCTTTACAGAGATATGGAATAATCTCCTCTGTAAATTCCATCAGGTATTTGTAATCCTTGTAGGAAATATAGAATTCAAGCATGGTGAATTCCGGATTATGTTTTGAGGATATCCCCTCATTCCTGAAATTTTTATTGATTTCGTAAACCTTTTCATAACCGCCGACAAGTAGTTTTTTCAGGTAGATCTCAGGGGCTATCCTGAGATAAAGATCTATCCCCAGGGCATTATGGTGGGTTTTAAAAGGACGCGCGGTAGCGCCACCCGGTATCTGATGCATCATGGGAGTCTCAACTTCCACAAATCCCCTTTCGTCAAAAAAATTCCTTATTGACTTTATCAGTCGGCTTCGTTTCAGAAAAAGTTCTTTAATATGGGGGTTAACGATCAGATCAACATACCGCTGCCGGCAGCGGGTTTCAATGTCCTTCAAGCCGTGCCATTTCTCCGGCAGCGGTCTGAGCGATTTACAGAGGAAGGTAATGCTTTTCACCTGGACTGTAAGCTCATTTGTCTTTGTCCTGAACAACGGTCCGCTTACCCCGATTAAGTCTCCTATATCAAGATTCTTGAAAATATCTTTATTGGTGTTAATAATGTCCTTCGCAAAATAAACCTGCATCCTACCGGATTCATCCTGAATATGCGCGAAAGCGGTTTTACCGAAATCCCTGAAGGAAATCACCCTGCCTGCCAGAGTATTCTCCCCGATGTTCGCCTCAAGATCTTCTTTGCTCAAACCGCCAAACTTGTCAATTAAACTTGCCGCCCTGTCCTTGGCCGTAAAAGGAGCGCCGTACGGTTCTATGCCGGAGTCTCTGAGTCTGTTAAGTTTTTTTATCCTTTCCTGTACCAGTTGATTGATTTCTTCCAATGTACACCTTTCCTAATATTAAAAGTTACAAGCGGGAAGCAAAAAATTGGAAATTGGAAACAAGAAACAAATAAATTCATATTTTCTTATTTCTCATTTACCCGTTTTATTATTCAAGAAGCAAGCCTGAGAGGATATTTGTTTTCTCCTCGATCAACTTATCCAGATTCTCCTGTTCCATCCTGAGTTTAAAAAGCTCATCAGCAATTCCAAAGGCAGCCATGACTGTGGCCTTTGTCTGATTTATATTCGGAACAACACTATATATCTCTTTTAATTTCCCATCAACATATTCGGCCAGTGATTTTATATAAGCTTCATCTTCGTCAGTTTTAATTGAATAGATCTGACCAAGTACCTGTACCTTAACAGAACGCATATACACCGCCCCCTATAAATCCGAAAAAAACTTTTTTATGGTCTGTGTGATCAAAGTTCTACGGATTCGAGTTCTCTGATCAAATTTTCCACCTGAGACTTTACTGTCTCACGTTCACTTGTGAGTCTGTCCATGTCCGTCTTCAGCAAATCAAGACCCTGCAATTCCTGTTCAACCGTTTTCAGTTTTTCATCTTTCTTATCTATTTCTTCCTGCAGTTCAACTATCTTTGAATTCAACGTATCATTCTCACCGGTTAACATCTTGATCCTGTCAATTACCTTTATTATTTTCTCCTCAAGCATCTGTATCTTTTCCACAGATGATCCCTCCTTCGCTATGTTAAACATGTCCTGCTGCATCAGCATGTAACTTATCAAAATCAAGTCAAAAAGTAAACCCCGATAGAGGGTTTCACAGGCAGACACAGATCAATTTCCAGTCTGCCTCTCCTTCATCCCTGAGACGGACAATCCGTTTATCGTTCGGTATTGCCAGTAACTTTTTAATACTTTTTTTACATATATTCCTGTCTCTTCATAAGGCATGTTTTCAATGAATTCAACTATATCATCCTTGTCAAATTCCGCAATCCATTCATTAAGTCTTTTTTCACCCGCGTCGTAAGCCGCTATAGCGAGAGGGATGTCTTTGAATTCATTAATCAGCTGTGATAAATAGTTTGATCCCAGCAGAATATTCTTTCTGACATCATGCAGCTCCAGGCTGTCCTGAAGCTGCACCTTTATCTTCTCCCTTACTCTAAAAGCAGTGGAAGGCATGATCTGCATAAGACCGATCGCCCCTTCCCATGAAACGGCCCCAGGATCAAAGCGGCTTTCCTCTCTTATTAATGCCACTACAAGATATGGGTCAAGGCCGTTCAGGCCTGCGGCATAATTTACAGAATCCCGGTAACCAAAAGGATATGCATAAGGAAGATAAAGCCTTTCCTCTTTCTCTTCGGCAAATGCGATTATCTCCTTATATTCGTTCAATTTCATGGCCATATAACCAAGATAGCGAAACTCCTCAAGTCCCTCTGTTTTTTTTAGAGTATCAAGAATCTCATTTACAGCCTCATCCTTCATGCCTAAAGACACCAGCGCCTCTATCCTTTCATAAGCTTCCCCTTCCGGCTTCACAGGTTTTGTGAGTTCAACCCTGTCTGATAATTTACGCGACGGGGAACGTGATTTTATAAGATATCCATAATAACTTTCATCAGAAGAAAGCCCGCAAAAAAAATTAACTTTTTTCCCGCTGCATATTCCCTTTTCATTGACCCTCGCCCGGCTGTCCTTCGGATAGATACAGTCGCCGTACAACTCTTCTTCAGTCCTCGCCTTCCAGTAAAGATACTTATAATAATCAACGCTTTTCACATAACCGGCAAGCCTTGAAAAATAATCCAGCGCGTCCCCGTAATCACCGTTGATATAATTCAGCCATCCAATTCCCCACAAGGCATCTTCGGCATTATCGGGGAAATCCGTCAAAACTCTTGTATAACTATTTGCAGCATCACTGGATCTGCCCTGTTTCCTGAATTCTTCGGCCTCCATAAGAAACAAAAGAGCAAGCTGTTTGTTGTCCGGATAGCTTGCTTCAAATTCTTTTTTAACTTTGTCAAACATTTCCCTGTTCTTCGACACGTAATATGACCGCGCCTTCCAGTACATTGACTCGGGGGTATCGATCAATCCAAAACTCTTGGCCGATTTATCATATTGCTTTAAATTGAACCAGCACATCCCGATTCGAAACCTTGCCTCTTCCTTTTCCGGTCCCTTAATACGCGAAACAACTTCCTTATAAACGGTTTCAGCCTCACGGAACTCACTATTTTTAAAGAGATTGTCCGCCCTCCTTAAGAGTTCCTTCTCCGTAAATGAATCCGCCTTGAAACTCCTCAATTCATTCATTGCATATTCAGACAAATCAAGGTTATTAATGTATATATCCTTATAAAGGCGAACTACCCTGTCAATCTTTCCCCTGTTTTTCAGGAGACCGGCAAGGGTCACTTTATGTTTCCAGTCTTCCGGATATCTTTCAATATACCGGGAAAGCGCTTCCCTGACTTCATCTCTCCTTCTCAAAGTAAACAATATTTCTATTTCCGCCTGTTTTGCGGATTTCAGCAAAAGATGGTTTTTTATCTGTCTCACAGTTTGCAAAGCCTTCTTAAGCTCTTTTGAATCAACGTAAATATCGGCCAGCAATTTAAGGACGTAATCCCTTAGTATGGGGTAATTGTCGGCAGCCTTTATCAAATATTCCCCGGCCTTTTCAAATTTACCTTCTTCTTTATAGAGCATACCGAGTAAGATGTAGACCTTATTCTCCTCAGCCGGATTACTTTTTAGAATATCAAGCAGAATATTTTCAGCTTCCGTATTCAGGTAAATATTATTAATTCGATCTGGTTTTTCGAGCCGGGATTCGATCTGCTTCTTTAAGCGTTCCCGGGAAGTTTCCGAAGCATTGTCAGATTCCGGTTCCGTAGCAAAACAGACCGGAGAAGAGAAGCAGGCAGTTATTAAGAACACAAGAATCAGGATAAATATCCTGGTATTTCGTTTAAAAAATAAAGCCATGATGTATATTAGCCTAAAATTTAACTGCAAGCAATAGTAATATCGAATTCAAAAGATTTGTAATTTCTCAATAAATATAGACTAAAGAACTTATTGATTTCTACCGATTACAATACATGTAAATACGTATTGGAACAATATCTGACCCTGGTAGAGGAAAACAATTAATTAAGGAATGACCTCAATCAATTGGCCTGACAGCCTGTAGCAAAGTTTCATATTTTTTATCAAGCAATATATCTGGATACAAACTTCATATATAAGTGTCTTTCCTTAACTGAAAAAATAGCCGTACCCGAGGATTATTAATATGATTCGCTTCTTCTTTTTCATATCTCCGGCATTAATTTCCATTATTATTCTTTTCTATTCCATTACAACCGGAAAGGATATCAGATCAAATGCATGTGTAAGATGCCATCAGGAGATACAGATGAAAGCCATTGAAAGTCCTTATCGGCACAGTATAGTAAGAGACGGGTGTACATTGTGCCATGATATTCAGGAACGTGTGGATGAGAAAAAGACAACTATAAAATCTTCTGTTTTTCAGAAAGAAGGGGTTGTATATCTCGGCATCCTTCCCGAAGATAAAGAATATCAGATAGACGCAACCGTGTCAGACGGTTTTGGAATAAGTTGTGAGCCGAAAAATGCAGTTATTACCCCAAAAGAATTGAGAAAGAAACCGGAAGAAGCCTATCAATTAAAATGGATATCAGATGTAAGGATAGAAAAGATAAAGAAAAGCCTGTTTGCTGAAGCCGTTATATCCTGGGCCACAAATGTCCCCGCAACTTCAGAGGTTGAATACGGAACAGCAAAAAAACACACAAACAGGTTCACATCAGGTGACATATATACCAAAAAACACCTTGTAACTCTTAACAGATTAAGACATAAAAGAAAATACCGCTACAGGATTATCTCCAGGGATATATCGGGGAATATCCTGCAGTCCAAAGAATACATCTTAGATACATCAAATGCTTTCACAGGTACCGGCGAGACAATGTCCGAAGACCGGGCAGACCATCCTTCTATCAATAATATGCAGGCCTTTAAAATAAAAGGACGCGGTGTTTATCTGGAAATATCAGCAAACAAACCCGTAAAGTTTTCGATAGGCTTGAAGGAGGTCAAAGAAAAAAATGATGGGCAGTGTTACGGTTCCCCGGCAACAAGATACTCGACAATAAACGCGTGTCTCAAATGTCATCCCCAGGATTCATCTCATCCTGTTGGTGTACGGTCAGGGAGACCGGGCATTGTCGTTCCCGACGATGTTGCAACAATCGAAAAAGGTCTGATAACGTGCACTACATGTCATTATCCCCATGGAGGGGAAAACTTGTACTTTGCCAGGATGGATTTCAAAAAAAATATGTGCGCTAAATGCCATGTAGGATATTTTAAATGAACTACCCCGAAGCAGAGCTTTGAGGAATTCTTTTGATTAAAGAAAAAGGGGGAATAAATGGGTAAGCGATATAGAAAACCGTTAAATTATTCAATTAACCGGAAGATGCAGATAAGGCTCTTTATGAAGGTACTTGGAGTATCTATCGTGGGAGCCGGGCTTATGGCCGTCATATTTTATTTTTACAGCAACAGACTGATAAACGACAGTTACCGCCAGTTTCATGTCCACGCGCAAAACTTTATCGAGTATCTCTGGCCTGCTGTTTTTTTATCCCTGATAACCGCCATTTTCTTCACTGCGGCTATCACGCTTTTCTTTCCCCTCAGGATCGCGGGACCTTTATACAGGATTGAACGGGATTTTATGGATAAGGTGCACGAAGGAGACCTCACTGTAAGATTCAAGGTAAGAAAAGGTGACGAGGGACGCGAACTGGCGGACACCATCAATGCCTCTCTGGATAATTTAAGGAACAAAATAGAGATGATAAAAAAACCCGCGGAAGAACTTGAGTTTGCCATTATAAATCAGAAAGATAATAAAGATAAAGAAGTTGAAAGACTCGTAAGAAAGATAAACAAATCCCTTCAAGAGTTTAAATTATAGTATCATCTCCAAGAGAAGCAGCCGGGATTTTAAAGGATTCAAAGTCAAGGTGGCAAAGAAATGGAGGCGGCGAGCGGATTCGAACCGCTGCATAAAGGTTTTGCAGACCTCCCCCTTAGCCACTTGGGTACGCCGCCGTTAAAAAAGTGCTTTAAATGCTAACAGCTATCATGTAATAGCCGTCTTCCTGGAGCGAGCAACGGGATTCGAACCACGACCCCAACCCTGCAACTCCATCATAAATTCTACCATATTATCCATTTTGCCTGTCAATCTGTACCTTAGAGATGAAAAGAAAGGGCACGGGCTCTTTAAAAAAACGGGGAATATCGAATGAAGAACAAAGAACTCAGAATGTCGAACCAAGATTTTTTACTTCTGCATTCGACTTTTAAAAATATGGAGGTTCAACCTCCATATTTCTTACTTTTGCAAATTTTTAGCAAAATACTAAAACCAAAGACCTGACCAGACACCGGGCTTTCAAGGTTTCTCACATTTCAGACGTTATAAGCTTTTTTATTAATCCCGCGTCTTGAATGCTAATATTTCCTTTATTGACACCCTCTTTAAGTTTTATCATAATATTAATATGTATTGGTTTTTTAAAGGTTTTGATTGAATAATTTGATTAAAATGAAGAATATAAACATCACAAATTCTCTTAAAATATTTCTCGCTGTTTCCATGTTCTTTTTATACTGTTTTGTGAGTGTTTCTCAGGCACAAATGCAAATGCCCTCTTATGAGATACTCACTCCAATAACAGCAAACCTGAATAAGCCGCAGAAAATAGCGCTTGGTCCTGATGAATACATACATGTAACAGAGTCAGGCAATAACAAACTCCTCGTCTACAACCCGATAGGCGGTTACATAAGGGCTCTTTGCAGGCGTTAGCAATACCCATTAATCCAGAAATGAATGAAAATCAACAAATCGGGAAATTCTTGCCTCAAAATCACGCTTACAATTGGTTATCGTCAGGTTTTGTCTTTATTGGAATTATTGACTTCACCTGCAAGTCAATAATTTTTGATTGAAACGAAATCGATAATTACCAACAGAAAGGGAGCATAAAAAGGGAGGCTTGGAAATATCCGGGCCCCTTATAAATATAATGTGAGGATTAGCGACTGAAAGGGTGAATGCCGGGACAGGCTTTCCCGAACTATTTGTTTTTATAATAAATTATTTAAGCATTTTAAGTTTTTGACCGATATTTAATGGTAGGCCAGAATTGTCTTAAGTATTTATCGTGAGTAATGCGTATTTGGATCATCTCTCCTTAGAGAGACATAGTGAATAAATTGAAGCAGCTATTGTGGAGGGCAAGATGGAAAGAAGATTATATTTACGCTGCAAAATTGAAGATAATTACTGGGCAAAACTAACCAGGGAAGAAGTAGAAAAAGTAAAAATAAGAGATATAAGTATCGGCGGGATCAGCTTGTTTACCACTCAAGATCTGTCTCTTAAAGAAGTTATAGAAGTTGAAATAGTCGCTGACAGCAAAGAGAAAATTATTCCAAAATGCGAAGTGGCCTGGTCTTCCTATTTAAGAAAAGTAGAGGAAAATAATCATTCCTATTCTATTTATGAGATAGGTTTGAAATTTCTTGAACTAACTGACAGGCAAAAAGATTTTTTGAAGGAATGCATAAAGAATTCAACAGCTGTCAGTCTATCAGGTAGCTAAGTCATTCATTGTTATTGATTTATTTATAGCATCTATCATTCTCATGCGGGAGTACAGATCAGACTTTGGGCTCTTTAAAAAAAACAGAAAATATCGAATGAAGAACAAAGAACTCAGAATGTCGAACCGAGATTTTTTACTTCTGCATTCGACTTTTAAAAATATGGAGGTTCAACCTCCATATTTCTTATACGTTAAATTCTGCACAGTAATAAACTATCGTTCCTCCTGATGCTTTTGACAATTCTCCTTTAATCATAAAATGATTTCCTTCAGGGTCGTATTCACAATAATAATTGTATTCTTTAGCTGAAACAAAACCAAAGCGGGAATAATATTCCGGGTCACCAAGAACAAATATTTTTTTAAATCCCATATCAAAGGCTTCTTTGTTGCCGTGTTCTATAAGTTTTGAGCCTATACCCTGATTTTGCAATGATGGCAGCACGGCAACAGGAGCAAGGCCGATACCGATAACATCTTCATTTTTATTCCTGATCGGGCTGTATGCAATATGCCCTGCAAGTTTGCCATCGATTTCACAGACAAGTGATATGGTGAGATTTTTATTTTTTCTGAGATTATTTACAATCTTTCCTTCGTCAGGCCCGTTGAATGCCTGATTATGGATTTCGGTTATTTGATTTATATCTGAATGTTTTTCAGTTCTGAGTCGCATTTTTTTGTATAACACGCGGGTGATTGACGCAGAGCTATCCAGTGTCTAAAGGTACTGCTTGGTTATGTTTTTTTATTTCTGGATTTTCTTTGCTTCTGCAATATTAATACGCGCTTTGTGACCATGCTTCTCTAATA
>JAUVPO010000063.1 GCA_030598625.1 Deferribacteres bacterium
AGAAATCTTATAGCATTGTTGATAAAGTGGGGAATTGTTCTGTAACTAAATGGGGAATTCTTTTGATTCCAGCTGGGGAATTAATTTGAAACTACCTGGGGATTTATGCTGAAACTCGACACCTTGACGAACTTTATGGAAAAATGCTATTTTAAGACCAGAGTTTTGGAAGTTTTTGTAGTTGATGAGGCCACGAAGATTTTTGATCTTTGGGGCCTTTTTTTCTTGTTGAGGCCTTCTGAGATTTCAATTTATAGATAAGGAGGTAAAAGCAATGCAAGGAACTGTGAAATGGTTTAACGACAGCAAAGGTTTTGGCTTTATTTCGTGTGAAGACGGTAGTGAAGCTTTTGTTCATCACACATCCATCCAGGGCAGCGGATTCAAGAGTCTTGCTGAAGGTGACTCGGTCAGCTTTGATACTGAAGACGGCCCGAAAGGCCCCAAGGCGATCAATGTTGTAAAAGAGTAATTAACCGGAGAAGGCCCTTTCCAGGGGGAAGGGGCCTTCTCCTTATTTTAAAAATATTATAAACGAGAACAACGCTCATGTTTTTTGAGAAAAGTTAATCAGGGAAGGTAAGTATGGCAAAACGTTCCGGCATGTACAGCAGCAATAAGCGGAAAAAAGAGATGCAGCGACAGAAAAAACAGGAAGAGAAAAGACTGAAACGCGAAAAGAACGCAAAGAACCCTTCACAAGGTCCTGATGAAACGGATTCAACGGGTTCTGAACCGGAAGCATCTGAAAGCACGACTGAAGTAAATAATTAATACCCGACCCAATTTTTCTTCCTTTTTGTCAATCGTTGTGGAATTCATAATTTCTTCAAAGTCTTTACATAGAATTAAGCCAAGGATGCTGACCACTGATTAAAAGGTTATTTCCTACCTACGCTGAGAGCCCAACCTTTTAATTCAGCCATGTCCCCTAAACCGGTCAGCATCCTTTTTTATTTATACTTTTCAATACCCCGCTGTCTTATTAATCTCCCTGTAACTGAATGGTTACCGGGAGCTCCTGTCGGGTCTTTAAGCTTGACCGGCCTCACGGTATGATATATAGTAATACCAGGAGGTAAAATATGAATAAAACGAAAATTGCAATTACCATTGACCATGAATCCGTCAAACAATTAGACCAGCTTATCAAAAAACACATTTATTTAAATCGTAGTCAGGCAATTCAGGAAGCCGTGAAGGAAAAGCTGAAGAGGATAGAACGTAGCCGTTTGGCGAAAGAGTGTTCCAGACTTAATCCGGATTTTGAAAAGGCGATGGCCGAAGAAGGGATATCCGAGGATTTGAGTAAATGGCCAAAATATTAAGGGGTGATATACGCTGGGCTGATTTAAACCCTGTTCGTGGTAATGAGCAAGCAGGATTACGGCCTGTTTTAATCCTGAGTCATGATGTATTTAATGAGCGATCAGGAACTATTATAGCAGTGGCTCTTACCAGTCAGCCACAGCGTGCCGGGTTTCCATTGACTCTGGAGTTAAAAACCGGGAAATTGCCAAAGCGCTCATGGGTAAAGATTAGCCAAATTCGAACACTTTCTGTTGGAAGAATTGGAAAAAAAATTGGTAAAGCGTCTCCAGAGGAATTATTTCAAGTCATAGATGGCTTAAATGACATAATCGGAACATAACAAGCGGTGGACTATGAACAAGCGCCATGGGTATGCGGAACAAATAGGGGAAAGATGTGTATAATATGGCTGCGCCGATTTATTGGTAGGTAAATTATATTAAGACTGAAGGAGGATGAAAAATGAAGCATAAGAGAATAACAGTAATGATTTTCGCGCTTCTTGCCGCTGTCTGGCTGTTAGAGGCGGTGCATGCCGGAGAATTTATTGAACCCTCTAAAGAAGACAAATGTCCTGTTTGCGGCATGTTTGTCTATAAATATCCCAAATGGGTTGCGGAAATAATTTTTAAGGACGGCACATACGCTGCTTTTGACGGGCCGAAGGACATGTTGAAATATTATTTCAATGTCCCAAAATATAACAAGAGCAAAACAAAAGAGGACATAGCCGAAATATATGTGACGGAGTATTACACGACCGGAAAAGTGAAAGCTGGAGATGTAAATTTTGTGCTTGGCAGTGAAGTATACGGGCCCATGGGAATGGAATTAGTACCTGTTAAGGGCAAAAAGGAAACGGAAACGTTTATGAAAGACCATAAGGGTAAAAGGGCGCTTTCATTTGACGAAATAAAGCCTGCTGATATTCCGGGGAAGGGAAAGATGCATCATCAGGGACAGGAAAAGAGTAAACAGGGTGAGATGAAAGAGCATGGTATGTAACTCGATCCAGGTTACATGAAATATAAAATATTTACGGGATTTATTTTGCTGGAAATCCTGCTCCTCCTGTTTTTTTATGTCTCAAGTGATTTATCGGTTGAGAGGAGGCAGGGGGAGATAAGCTTAAAGAGAGCGCTTGTCAGGGAACTCGCGCTTACCGACCTTTCCGTCTGGACAGAGGCCCGATATACCCGGCACCCGTCCCAGGCAGATCGGTTTGCCCCGTTTCAGGATTACCCCGCGTCAATTGAACACTTTCCCGCAGGCTCAATAATCGCCCCTCCGGAGCATATAAAAGGTCCGGCAAAGATTGAATTGAAGAATGAATGGAAAATTGACCGATAATGGAAAAACATAAAAAGATACTGGAATACGCGATTTCATCTCTGTTAAGGAGAACATATAGAAACCTTGCCGTTATAGTTGTCTTCAGCTTTATGGTAGCGGTATTATCATCCGTCCTCTTCCTGACACACTCCTTTAAGGTTGAAGCGCTGAACGTGCTAAGCGACGCTCCCGAGTTGATAGTGCAGAGAATATCGGGCGGAAGGCATGACCTTATTCCGGCTGATTATATGAAAAAGATCAAGGAGATTTTCGGTGTCGGCGAGGTCATACCGAGGTTCTGGGGATATTATTATGACCGCATGACGGACAGTAATTATACTCTAATGGGGATTGATAAAAACATGCGGGGGCTGGAATTGTTGGACGGCAGGATGCCGACTGACAGCGGCGAGTGTGCCATTGGAAAGGGTGTGTCGGATGTCAGGTCTGCCGGGATCGGCGGGAAAATGTATCTTATCAACAGCAGGGGGAGGGTCATTGCTTTTAAGGTCGTTGGTGTCTTCACTTCAGGCTCAAATATTCTTACAAACGACCTTGTCCTGTTAACTAAGGACAGTGTCAAGACTTTTTTCGGGATGCCGTCAGGTATGGCCACGGACATTATTGTTGAGGTCAATAATGATTATGAGGAGCCGTTTGTAATCAGCAAGATCAAGGAATTGCTGCCGGATACAAGGCCTATTATGAAAAGAGAGATTATCAGGACTTATGATACTGTATTCAGCTGGAGAAGCGGGATGATTCTTATAATGTTTTTCGGGGCGCTGACGGCCTTTTGCATCCTTGCGTGGGACAAAGCGACGGGACTGAGCGACGGGGAACGGCAGGAGATAGGAATACTCAAGGCCATTGGATGGGAAACGTCGGATATTCTTGAACTGAAGTTCTGGGAGGGGATCGTTATTTCTCTTACGTCGTTTCTTTCGGGTTTGATACTGGCTTATGTTCATGTGTTCTTTTTCGGGGCTTCGGTATTCTCGCCCGTGCTGAAAGGCTGGTCCGTACTGTTTCCCCAATTCAGGTTGATGCCCTATATAAGCCTTTATCAGGTTTTCATAATATTGTTTTTTACGGTTGTGCCTTATGTGGCAAGCACGATTATTCCCTCCTGGAGGGCGGCGATAACAGAGCCTGATAGCGTGATGAGGGGATAATGGATTCCGTAATTAAAACATATGATATTGCGAAGGTATTCAATCCGGGCATGCCTGACCAGATTAAAGCTGTGACGGACATCTCAATTGAGATTGAGAGGGGAGGGATTACGGTTTTAAAGGGGCCGAGCGGGTCGGGAAAGACGTCCCTCTTAAGCCTGATCGGATGCATGTCGCGACCGACCAGTGGAAGGATCATTGTTAACGGAAAGGACGTTGCGAAACTTCCCGAGAGATTTCTTACGGGAATAAGGCGGAGTACATTCGGTTTCGTTTTTCAGCATTTTAATCTTATCAGTGGAATAAGTGTAATAGAAAATATCATGCTTCCCCTGTATCCTTCGGACATAAAGCTCTCTTCAATCAGGAAAAGGGTCGAATCCATTATGGAAAATCTGGGCATCTCCGGGAAAAAGGATTTCAGTGTGCAAAGGCTTTCCGGCGGTGAACAGCAGAGGGTCGCTATCGCAAGGTCGCTGATTAACGAACCTGAAGTAATATTAGCTGATGAACCCACCGCGCATCTCGATTCAAAACTCTCCGAAGACCTGAAGGATATTTTCGTTACCCTTCAAAAAGAGGGTAAAACGATCATTATAGCCACCCATGACCCGATCATACACGAAGGAGGATTTGCCGGCAGAGTGATAGAAATGAGGGACGGTATGGTTAAAGAGGTAACAGTAGAGTGATTCTTCACCCCGGAATACTTTCTCTTTTTCTGGGCTCTGTTATTGTGATTTTGATGATGTTGCATTCCTCTTTGCTTGGATTGAAAATCATTTCGAGATGGGACATCCGGAGCAGCTCACCGGGACAGCTCTCGCTTGAGAAGGAAACATACCTTATTTCCACTATTATGAACTATGTCCTCGGCTTTGTAATCCTCTCCGCGTTTCTCTTTATATATACGGCGGATGATATTCACGATATCTTTATAGGCGCTATGTGCGCAACGGGCTCTCTGAACGCAAACCCGGTCGGATGGAATGCGCTTTACGCGAAGATAATTGTTTTTTTCATCTCTTCAATATGGATAGCCGTTAATTACATTGACCAGAGAGCGGAAGATTATCCCCTTGTCAGGACAAAATATACAATGCTTCTGTTTTTAACTCCCGTTATTATATTCGACGCTTATTTCCAGGTTGAATATTTTATGGGCCTGAAGCCAAATATTATTACATCCTGCTGCGGGTCGCTTTTTGATGAAGGCGGTGAGGGAATAGCGAGCAGCCTCTCGTCCCTCCCTGTAAGACCGATGATAATAATCTTCTATAGTACAGTCGGTGTTTTTCTGTTGAATGCCTTCCTGTCTTTACGCCTTAAAAACAGTGTGTTTAAATATGCTTCGGCCATATTGTCGCCGGCTGTTTTTGTTGTATCGATAGCATCTATCATCTCTTTTATAGCATTGTATTTTTATGAAATACCGACACATCACTGTCCGTTTGACATTATACAGGAGGACTATCATTACATTGGCTACCCTGTCTATATCAGCCTCTTCGCAGGTGTGCTTTTCGGTCTGATTACAGGTATCTTTGAACCGATAAAAAAAATAGTCTCTTTAAAGAGCATAATTGAGAAATACCAGAAGAAATGGACAGTGCTGTCAATTATACTCATATCAATATTTACTGTTATCTGTTCCTGGCCAATACTCTTTTCGAGTTTTACCCTGAAAGGATACTGATAATCCGGTTAATCAAAAGAATTCTCCGAAGCTCCAAAACAAAATTGACTTTTACGGGGTGCCTTTCTAAAATAACCCGTTATTAATAAGGAACTGTAATGATGAGAGAATGTATAAAAGAGGGCTTTAATCTTGCAAATAATAATTTGCAGTTAGTGCTCATTCGCATTGTCCAGTCAGTTATCAACGTAACTGCGATTTTTGTTTTTATAGGGATGCCGGTATTGGTTGCTGTAGCATACCTGGGTTTTGATCTGACTCACGCAAGGGACACGCTGCCGTATTTGATGGAGGACCCCTTTGGGATTCTTTCAAAATATATTGGACTCATTTTTTTTGCAGGCTTATCGTTTTTTGTTTATCTTGTATTCATATTCGCATTATTTCTGTATGTCTTGAGCGGCACGTTAGGGACATTGAAAAATTCCGCCGTGAATGTACAGTTCAGGTTCAGCCTCTCATCGTTCTTTAAAGAAGCGAACCGGAACTTTTTTCGTATATTCCGGTTGGGCCTGCTTTTATTTTTTACCTTTCCAATGATTTTTATTTCACTTGTCGTAACAGGTGGAATTGTCGCCGGCGCAGGGTGGATTGTCGCGGGAACAGATTCGGCGCTTGAAGTATTTTTCAGTTCCTTTGTATCGCTTTCCGTCATGATTTTGATCATGATGATTTTTCTGGCCTATTTTATATTTGCCGTTTATTCCGTAACGGCTTCTTTCATAGACGGAGGAGGCGTGATGGATTCCATAAGAAGATCATATTATTTTCTGAAACAGAAGCCGGCTGCCTTTTTGTTTTGCGCGGTTTTAATCATAGGGTTTATTGCATTAAATTTAGTGTTCTTTCTTTTAAGGATACCGTTCACTATTGATTCTGTTATGGCTCCCATAGTGAATATTTTATTTTCCCTCATGAACGCCGTGTTCCATGCCTATCTTGCGATTGTTGTATGGAGTTCCCTGATTATTTATTACGTCAAAGGAACAAACTATCCTGTCTATTCGGCGACATATGAGATTTAGGTAATACCTCACCTTTTAAAGTTCCATTCCCTGTTTGAATACTTTTTTTGTTCGAGTTCTTTTGCAAGATTGAGTTCAAATTTTGTCGGGTCATCAGATATTAATTTAATATTCAGCTCCTTTTCAAAGGCCTCCTTAAATGAATTCTTCAAATCCTCAAAGGAGATTCCAGGGTTGAAATCCTTAATTACCCCTATATCCTTAAATTCCCCTGTATTATTTTCTTTCAATACCCTGCACAATATGTCCGCATCGAAGTTCAGCAAAACAGAGCCGTGCTGAAGAAACCCGCCGCTGTATCGTTTTTGCGCGCTGCCGATGATCTTTTTGCCTTTTGCTGTAATTTCACCGAATGATACGGAGTGAAAACAGGACGGGTTTTTGCTGACGGAACTCCTTTTTCTTTCAAATGACATTTCCGCTTCAATGCCGATAAGTTTGAGTCCTGATATCATGGCATTACTTATAGTTTTGTAATTTTCAAGCAGACTTCCCTTAAACAGGCTGTTATCTTTCAAAGACGAGACACTGTAAGTCAATTCCGAATCGTGAAGGATTGCCCTTCCGCCGGTCAATCTTCTTACGACCGGATATTTCTTTTTACTGCAGTAATCAATGTCTATATCTGAAATTTTCTGGAAATATCCGATACTGAGAGAAGGCCTGTCCCATTCGTATAACCGCAGGGTAGGTGGGGAGAGCCTTTGCATGACCGCTTCAGATATCGCCTCATCCATGGCCATGTTGAAAGAGGCGTGACCGGGCCCATGGGTGATGATGCGCATGAAATTCATTTTAAGATTGAAACACTGGCCGTTCAGTCCCTCTTGAGAATAATCCTGTGCTTGATAAGGGAAATCTCTTTTATTGAGCCTTCGAAGAACTTTTGCTCTCCAAACAGGTTTTTCATGAAGATTTTGCCTTCTTCAGGTCTCAGGATGTCCACGTTCTCCAGATAAAGTTCTTCATTGCCATCTTTTTCAATATATGCATTTGCTTCACACATTTGTAGCGGTCTCCTTTATTTTATGGATAAGCGCATCGACAAGATGCGGTAGAGGCTCTTTTGCGACTCCAATGATGTCTACGTGCTCCTGATTCAGGGGAAGCAATATCTTTTTTGCAGGGCTTGAAGATAGCGCTTCGGCCATTTTGGTTGTTAATTCGCCAAACATTGCATTGGGGAGCATGATGCTGACAGGTCCCGTGATAATGTCCGACTTGCCGGCATTCCAGACGATTGCGTTTTCTCCACTGGCGCCTTTGTCAGCGCCTGCTTTCATCATGGCGGTTGTTGCTACTGCGTTTGTCCCGAGAGCAATTATTTCCAGGGAGTCCCCGAATTCCTGCCTCAGTCTCTTAACAATAAGACTTCCAATCCCTCCCCCCTGGCCGTCAACAACAGCTGTTTTTAACATATGCAAGATTATAAAGAAAAAAGACGGGAGCAGTCAATCAAGACTTCCGAACTTCCATGCTTTTGTGCCATGGAACCGCGGCACTGCTTCCTTATTGTGTTATATATTCTAAAAACTCAACCAGGTGATCGCCCTTCCGGGCTAAAAAATCTTCCAACTGGGATTCGGATAAACCCGCGAAGCTGTCCGGGTCTTTCTTGTCCGACAGGCCGAAAAGGACCCTTTTAATATTTCCCATCTCTACTGCTACTCCTATTACGACATTCATTTCTTCGGAGAAATCAGTATTAAATTCAAATTCGTCGAATTCCTCCGGCGGGTCCGGCAGAGACGCGCATGTTATCCCGAAAACAGACAACCGGTCCGCATTTTTTACGTTGTCCATGTTAAGGCTTTTATCGATATATTTACGAAACCGTTTCATAACACCCCCTCCCTATGTTTAATAATATTGAGTATTTTATCACATACCGGAATTTAATCAATGAGGTTCCTGTCCCGTTTAGTTGCCAAGAGGATTAGAGGGGTTAAGGGTTTATTTCCAGGGCGTTCTTTATAGACACTTCGAGCCTGTTCAGGTCAACGGGCTTGATTATGTAGTCATACGCGCCGTTACGCTTTGCTTCAATTGCCGATTCAATGTCCGAGAATCCTGTAATCATAATTACGATTGTATTATTATCTCTGAAATTTATCCTTTCAAGAAGTTCAAGGCCGTTCATTCCCGGCATCATAACGTCCGATAACACTATGTGGATATTGCGGTTTTCATTCAGTATGTTCAGGGCCTCATGCCCGTTTGAGGCAATGTGAGTGGTATAATCGCCGGACAGGGCCTTTGCAATACTATTGCAGTTATTTTTATCATCATCAACAATCAGTATTGATTCTTTCATGGTTGAACCCGGCCTCTTAATTGTCAGACAAATTGAGAGACAGAAGAAATAACGCAACCTGAAGGTTGCGGATGCAAGTATTACTTAAATAAACTAAAAGCAAAAGATGTGCCAAAGGATAAAAGGCGTAAATTAAGGGGGTTGGATAAAAGGGATTAAGTGAAAAATGTCATTCTGGCAGTCAGTGTTTACCATAATGGCAAGGCGAT
>JAUVPO010000011.1 GCA_030598625.1 Deferribacteres bacterium
ACGGATCTCTTGACAGGATTTTCAGGCCGCGCCCGGTTACTCCGGTCTTACGGACTGTCGCAATTTCTTCCGTAGCAACTTTTTTATGCGTCTGTTCCTGACTTTTTCCGGCGGAGTTTGCTGAGGGGATTATAAAGACAATTGAAAGAATAATAAAAAAAGAGAATAAATATATTTTTATGGTCTCTGTCTTTTTATTTATCATATCACTTGCCCTTATCCCCTGCCATGGTAGGGGATTCATTTATTTTGTCGTCTGTTTTATTTAAATACTTTAATATTTATTTCCCTCCCCCTTGGGTTATACTATTAATAAAATCTGATAAAAATCCGGATTTATGCCAGCGATTAAGTACAGAGGCGTTTAATATATCATGAATAAAAAGGACAAATGCAAATTATTAGCTGACGTTGTCTTACAGTCAAGAGACGCCATAACGGTCCAGGACCTGGAAGGCAGAATTATTGCCTGGAATAAAGGCGCCGAGAAAATCTACGGCTATTCGGAGGCCGAAGCCCTTAAAATGAATATCTCTTCAATAATACCGGAGGACAAAAAACAGGAAGCCGTTGAGCTTGTCGCTCAAGTAAAAAAAGGCATAGAAGTTGAATTCATACAGACCAGAAGACTGACCGCGGACGGGAGAATAATTGACATATGGCTAACCCTTAACAGACTGCTGGATGAAGCGGGCAATATAACCGGACTCGCGGCTATTGAACGCGATGTTACCGAACACAACAGACTGCTGGAGGAAATTGAGACTTCGCTTGCCTTAGCTGAGGAGTATACAATTTATATCGAACCGCTCGTTGCCGAAAGAACGGCGAGTCTTATAGCCCTTAATATAGCCGACAGGATTATTAATCCCGCTGTTGTGATAAGCATGATATCCAGGCGAATGCTTGACGGGGACCATCTTGATGAAGTCGAGCGCGCCAATATCGAGACAGTCTGCGAGGAAAGTGAAAAACTTCAAGAGATTATCAGGGAGTTCAGCGACCTGATTAAAAAGAAAGATTCTCTTTTTTCATACGAGGACATGAACGCGATTGTAAAAGAGGCAATGGATCTCATACGAAAACAGGCTGACCGCAAAGAAATAGAATTGATTGCCGACTTATCTCAAAAACCGTTAATGATAAACATGCATAGACATGTATTGAAGACGGCTGTTTTTTATATATACAAGAACGCAGTGGAGGCTACGCCGCATGGAGGCAGTATTACAACCTCTACCACAAAAAATTCCGACAGTATTTCCATTATCATCTCCGATACCGGCTGCGGGATAGCTGAAGAAAACATCAGCTACGTATTTGATAATTTTTTTACCACAAAGGTCAATGGCGTCGGCATGGGGCTTCCGTTTGTCAAGCATATAATCAGTGAACATTTCGGGGACATAAAAATAGAGAGCCGAAAGGGGGCCGGCACGACCTGCACTATGCGCTTTCCCGTAAGTTGGCTTAAATTGAGTCAAGGGCAACTCACATGGAAGAGACCCATGCTTCCGGCCATAAGGGAAACACACGAATATCCCGTACAGATTGACACCCGGACTCCGGGGTCAGGCAAAGACAAACAGGATTAATTCCATCCGGTTTTTATGTTTTCTATTGAGATTCCCCTTGCTCTGCTTCTTCGAACTTGTAGATTTCAAGCAGCGAGAGACATAATGCGGTAATCAGTGGGCCGAGTATGAATCCCACAAAACCAAAAAAATTAATCCCCCCGAGAACACTGAAGAACACGAGGAGTATGTGCAGCCCGGTCCTGCCTCCTATAACCAGCGGTTTAATTATATTGTCGATGCTGCTGATTACTAAAACGCCGTAGAGAAGAAGGCCTATGCCTTTAGCATAACTGCCTGTTAACAGCAAATATATCCCTGCCGGTCCCCAGACAGTAAAACACCCGAACAACGGCACAAGGGAAAATATCGCCATCGCTGTTCCCCAGAACACGGGCGAAGGCAGACCGAATATGAAAAAGGCTATTCCCCCAAGCGTTCCCTGGGCGACTCCGACAGCCAGTCCCCCGTAAATTGCGGCCACCACCATTTCCTTAACACGCTGTTCAAGCTGTTCCTTTTGCTCTTTAGAAAACGGAAGCAGTTTTTTTATGAAATTGACAAGTGTCAACCCGTCTTTCAAAAAATAAAATATTGTAAAACACATTATGATAAAACTTATCAAAAGAACAACCGCATTTTTGAAAACATCCTTGGTGCTCTGCGCGATTGACCTGCCGATAGATTTCAATGTCTTGACCGTTCCCTGCTGAAGGTCAAATCCTTCAAAGATTTTGTATGAACTTATCTTCTCGAAAAGTCCCGCAAACCGCGGATGTTCCTGAATCTTTGTGATCGTCTCAAAACCCCTTTCTTCAATCGAACTATAGACGTCCGTAATCTCATTCACGAGAGATCCGACAATGTAAGAGAACGGACCCAGCATAATAGTCAAGATAATTATTAACGTGATAAGTGAAGCGGCCCACGGCCGTTTTATTACTTTAAGAAACAACTTGTACAGAGGATAAAAGGTAATGCTCAGGACCATGGCCCACGCTATTGTATTCAGAAACGGACTTAATACCTGGTAGAACAGATAAAACAGGATCAGGATTATTGCCAGTGAAAATGTCTTGTATAACCATTCAGTTTTCATATTTAGTAAAATTTCCCGGTTATTTTAACAATAACCGCAAAAGCTTTTATAAATTACTATCTCAGTATCCTTCCCGGTAAAGACCCTGTTATCTCGCCTTCAAGAAGAACGGGTTTCCCGTTTACAAAAACATGATAAATGCCTTCCGGTTTCCGAAACGGGTTATTAAAATCAGCGGTATCATTTACTGTTTCGGGATTAAACACGGTAATGTCGGCAAAATATCCTTCCGCAATTATTCCGCGTCTGTCTATATGAAAAGTCTTTGCAGGAAGTCCGGACATTTTATAAACCGCTTCACCAAGTGTCAGAATTCCCTGCTCCCGTACATACCTGCCGAGTATCCTCGGGCAGCTGCCAAAACCTCTTGGATGGGGCATTCCTTTTGCGGTAATGCCGTCAAAACTCCTTGCCGTGCTGTCAGTTCCGATCATGGTGCGGGAACGTTTTAAAATGGATATCAGGTTTTCTTCATTCATCAGGAAAAAGATGGCCCCGACATTCAGGTCCTCTTCTATAAGAAGATCAAAGAGAAATTTCATCGGGATTTCATTCAGAGACCGGCTTACTTCCAAAATATTTTTGCCCTCCATCCACTTATTCTTGCTCAGACTTACTGACGATATTGCTATATTACCCCAGAAAGAAGGGGAAGACGCTTCAGGATGCTCATTGAGAATATCCTCTTCAAGTATTTTCCAATCATTTTTCAGCCTTTCAATTTCCCTTTTACGTCCCCCTTCAAAGGCCCATGAAGGCAGAACAGCATCGAGGTCGGTGCTCGAAGCAATATAGGGGTACCTGTCACAGGTAATCACCAGACCTTTTTTATCCGCCCTTTCCATCCTTTGAAAAACGCCGTCCAGTTTTTTCCAGTTTTTTTCCCCGCTCGTTTTTAAGTGTGATATATGGGAACGTATTTTTGACTCTTCGGCTATATTTATAACCTCGTCCACCGACTCCAGCAAGCTGTCTCCTTCACTTCTCATATGCGTCGTATAAATGCCTTTATATTTTGCCGTCTCACGAGCAAGTTCCACGAGTTCCGCGGTGTCGGAATAAATTCCCGGCGGATAAATAAGTCCCGTAGACAAACCCTTTGCGCCTGCTTCCATGGCGTCTCTCAAAAACGCGGCAGCTCTTTCCATATCAGCTCCTGAAAGAGCCTTGTCGGTATACCCGACTGCAGACGCCCTGAGATTGCCATGACCCACAAGCGTCATGAAATTAGCGGCAAACTTTCTTCTTTCTAAGAGCATGAAGTATTCAATAAAATCGCTCCACCTGTCTTTTATATTCAGCTCACCCAGATCTTTTTCCCGTTGTTCCAGCGCAGGTCCGTACAAGGGAGCAGCGGACAGACCGCAATTGCCGTTTATCTCAGTTGTAATTCCCTGATGAATTTTCCCCTCTGCCCTGCCGTCTGCAAGAAGAACAAAGTCGGAGTGGGAATGAACATCAATAAAACCGGGGCAGACACACAGTCCTTTAACGCTGATAGTTTTATCAGCGCTGACATGGGAAAGGTCCCCTATCTCCCTGATACGATCACCCTCAATGGCGATATCCGCTTTTTCCGGCGACTCATCATCTCCGGCTCCATGGATAACAAAACCGTCTTTAAGTAAATAATCAACGCTCAAACTCTTTTCTCCTGATTTGATATTTCTTCCGCCTTTTCCAGGCTTCTTTGAAAAAGAGGGGTCAACAATGTTACGGCAAGTCTGATTTTACCGGTCAATCCAGTCCCCTGTGAATTTTTCAAATCCCTGTACAGTTTTAAAGCCTCATTATAGATAATCGGCAGCAGACGCAGGGTAAGTGACATAGTGTACATAAGCTCCTTAACATAGCCTAATCTTCCAACCGGACCAAGGATCTTCCCCATACCGGCAACAAGGTCGTCAGCTTTTGTTGTTGCGGTTAATACCTTTGCACCGAGTATCATTATAAATAACCTTAGCGTCAGCCCGGCTCCGCGTACGAGACCTTCATCGGTTACCGGGAGACCA
The DNA here is from genome assembly GCA_030598625.1 of Deferribacteres bacterium. Taxonomy (GTDB): domain Bacteria; phylum Nitrospirota; class Thermodesulfovibrionia; order UBA6902; family UBA6902; genus JAUVPO01. The sequence continues at coordinate 4,686 of JAUVPO010000011.1, forward strand.
AAGAGTTCGAAAGAGACCTTTCCGGATTGATAGAAAACGTTGCTTACAAAAGTGAATGTCAGGAAAAACATTATAGGCAACAAGCCGCGTTTAAGCATTGGAAAAGGCACCCTTACGGCAAAAGCTATAACCAGGCAGAGGAGGAAAAGACCGGCTTTAAAAGAATTTGAAACAAAGACTGCTATAACGAGCAATATATAAAGAAGTATCTTAGCCCTGGGGCTGAATCTCATCACCGGTTTTCTTCACCCCGTTAGAAACTATTTCCCTGTCCCGCTCTTTAACGGGGTTCACGATGAGTGTTGACTGGGTTACGTAGGAATTAATCCCTTTGGCTATCGCCTCCGCTATCTTATTTTTATAGCTATCCATTGAGAGCCTTTTTTCTTCTTCGCGGTTGCTGATAAAAGATATCTCAACGAGTATGGAGGGCATCTCCGCCCCTAAGAGCACAAAGAATAACGCATATTTAACACCGAGGTCTTCTATCCTGCGATAATCTTTTTTTAAGGTTTTGACTATAGTATTCTGTACGCTATAGGCAAGCCTCATGGATTCTTCATTTTTATATTTCCGACCGAGGTCGTCAAGTATCGTATTCAGATCATTTTTTATTTTCTTCATCTTTTTTAAAGAAATCCTGTTTTCCCTTGCCGCCACCTTCATCGCCTCCGTGTTATTCGTCCAGTTAAGAAAATATGTCTCTATTCCTCTTACATTCCTCGCGTTGTTCGCGTTGGTGTGGATGGAAATAAAGAGATCGGCATTTTTTGAATTCGCTATCTCTGTTCTGTCATTCAGAGGAACAAATTTATCTCTTTTTCGGGTATATACAACTTCCATACCATGTTTTTTCTTAAGCATTTTACCGAGTTTTTTCCCGACACTTAAAGTAATATCTTTTTCACGAAGCCCTCTCGGACCCACAGCCCCGGCGTCCCTTCCCCCATGACCCGGGTCAATCACAACAGTTTTTATTTTATGGATGCTTTTTCCCGCTAATGTTTTTTTATGTCTCAATGTCTTAGTCTTACGTGAAAGCATATTTCCTTTTTGAGCGTAAATATCTACAACAAGCCTGTACGGATTCTCCAGCATAAAGGCATAATTTTTTTCAGACTTTCCCAGGTCGAAAACAACCCTCACTATGTTCTTATCAAACTGGGCCATTCTTACGGTTTTTAAAACTCCATCTTTTACGGACAGGGAATGTTTTGTTTTCCTGGATAAACTGCAATCCTTTAAGTCAATAAAGAGACGTTCAGGATTAGAAAGATGGCGGCGGGTAAATCCTTTTACCGGGCCGTTCAAATCAACTACGACCCTTGTATGGCTTTTATATGATGAGTAGCGAAGTCCCTCAACAGCACTCTGCTTCGACGCCTCACTGTAGCCTATAATAAGGACTAACAGCAAAGGCGCTATTAATGCCTTTCTCATGTACTATTTTTAAAACAAAATCTCTTAATTGTCAACAGTTGGCACTTTTCTCATTGAGGAGTGAATTTTAATAATGTGGGTATTTCTCACTTCGCTTTGTGCGGGTTGGATTTATTTAAGCGCAGTTTATTATGGATTGTCCTTTGAGTTTAATAGTCAGCCTCATCCCAGAAGATTATTAAAAACATGTAAATTTCCATTTTATATTCATCAACCGCACTATTTGCATTTGCTAAATAATGTCGAAGCTTATACTATCGGCTTGATTTTATTCTATTTGATTTTCAATGTCAACAAGAATCTAGGCGGCTCATCTGTCCCGGATTGCAGACAAAAAACAAAGTATGACCACATTCTCGTTCTTTTCGGAATATAAAAAACTAAAATCCGGGAGTCAATTAATAAGACTGCCTCAACTGGCCTGCCTCATAACTTACCTTCATATCGCTATTAGTATGCTGTATAAGCTGTGGGTACGATTCAAGCAACTCCCTTATAAGAGACTCCCTCTCCCCGACAGACAGTTCCGTAAAAAAAGGGGACTCATCAAGTATAGAGCAAAGTGATTTCCTTTCCCTGAAAGACATCTTACCTCCTGTATTATTTAAGAAATAGCAATTACCATGCCTATACTTATGATATCTTATTTTTCAAGGGGTTATGAATTTTAAAGCCGGTAATAATATGCTTGAAAATGTAAAGTCAATTTACATTCAAAGGAAAAGCTTTACACTTTTTGAGGGTGGAGAAATATTGAAATTAAGCTTTCTGCCTTATAGCGGATATAGATAGCAGAAACAGTGGAATGATTATATATTATATTTTTTCCTCAGGCTATAAACCGATGGCCGGCTGATTCCAAGCACTCTGGCCACCTTTGAAATATTATTGTTACAGTGTCTCATGGCCTCTATCAGCTTTTGCTTCTCAATAGAATACCTGACTTCTTTTAGTGATGTTACAATATCCATCTCAATCTTCGGAACATTAAGCTCCATGTCCGCAGGTGTTATCGCCTCTTCTTTAGACATCACAACCGCTCTTCTTACTTTGTTAATAATTTCCCTTACATTGCCTGGCCAGTCATAACTTCTTATTGTATCTATTGCTTCCGGGGTAAAGGTCTTGCTTAAATTCATTTCCCTTGAAAATTTATTAAGAAAATACCTGGCAAGTATCCCCTTATCTTCACCTCTATCTCTTACAGGCGGGAGATTTATATTAAAAACATCCAACCTGTAGAAAAGGTCCTTTCTGAAAGCTCCCTTTGCAATGGCCGACTTAAGGTCGCAATTTGTTGCAGCAACCAACCTGACATCAATTTTTTTCCCTCCGTTTGATCCAATTCTCTCAACAATCTTGTCTTCAAGAAACCGCAGGAGTTTTGATTGTAACCCTACGGGAAGCTCTCCGATTTCATCAAGGAAAATGGTCCCACCATCCGCATATTCAAACTTTCCAATCTTGCCTGTATGAGCGCCGGTAAATGAACCCTTTTCATGACCAAAAAGTTCCGCCTCAAGGAGATTCTCCGGGATCGCGGCACAATTAATAGTCACAAACGGTTTATTCTTTCTCTGACTTCTCTCATGAATAGCCATAGCGGTCAACTCTTTACCGGTCCCGCTTTCACCGGTAATAAGGACCGGGATTTCAGTAGGCGCTACCTTTCTTATCATTGAAAAGACATTCAGAATCCCCTTGCTCGATCCCACAAATTCTTCGTTAATATCGAGATTTTTCCCTATTTTTAAAATTTCAACATCAACAAAATTAAGAATTCGATAAATATCTTCGATAGAAAATGATTTGCTTTTTAAAGAAAGTCTGTTATTGAAAGCTTCTTTTTCATGCTCTACTATGTAATCCTGCGAATGAAAATTCAGACCCCATCCACAATTATCACATCTTCTAAACCGCTGTTCATTCTTCTTTCCGCAATACGGGCATGAAAGATCATCTGTTATATTTTCCTTAATATAATCCCAGAGCTTTAATTTTGCGTCTCTATTTAAATTATAAAACCGTGTTGCAATCCCGCCCTCACCCGAACGTAGTATCTCACCCAAAATTTCAAATTCTCCGTGTTTCGGCAAATCATATTTAAGACCGATAATTTTGTTTTTGGACAGGGGAGGCTTAAATTCAATAAATCCACCGGCAAGACTAAGAGAAGTAAACCTTGTCTTAGTTTCTGTGATACCCTTGCCGCCATTATTATCCGCAATAACACAAACAGGCAAATCAACTTCACATCTCACATCTAACCGTCCCATATCTAATTCCTCACTTAAGTGTTTTTTTATTGATTAACTTTATTAAACAGGAATACTTTAAAATAACATATTAAATCAGACTTGTCAATATTTTTTACACTTTTATTACATATAAAGTTTACCTGCTTAAATAAAAAAAAACAATAGAAAAAAAGGGGGAGCTGTTTTTTATAAAAAACCAATAAAATTCATATTCAGCTAAGCTGAAAATTTTTCAAATCTATCTTATGGAAACTTAAAAAGCCTTTAATCCGAATAATACATTTTTGGGCTTAATGAGAGGACATAATTGATTGAAGTTTCAGACAGGAAGACAGCCGGTCTCAATGTGAGCCATGTATAAGAATCGGCAAACATTTAATACATACATATATAGACTCTTTTTTATATATACATGAAAGCAATATAACCGCATCGCTTCCAATTCCACAATTTAAACACTTATGCTCCATCGTTAGACTCCGAAAGGCTGTTTATCTCATCTACTATTTTTTCCGGATCCATGTTATGCATTGTAGCGCCGAAAGCGATTGTCTCCATATTTATTCCCGGACATGTGAAACAACCGCCGCCAAAATACTTTCTTATAACTGCCTCAGCGCCCGGCACTGTCTTAATAGCATCTCCAATAACGGAATCTTTTGTTATGTCAATTTTTGTTGTCATATTTCCCTCCTCATACGATATCTGATATCAACATAGGACTTCTTACTTTTAGTTTAAGAGAATGGCTGCATACAGTCTATGATTTTAATCATAAGAATAAAAAAAACCGATTAACTGTCAGACATCGGCTTTCAATAAAAAGATTACATTGCCTTAATTGTCTTAAGCATATTGATTGCGAACAGGACTACTGAAACCATTGTCAGAAATGCCGATGTTATCAGCGCGGCCTCGGAAACAAAAGTTTCGTCTCTGATAACAAATGGCCAGCTTACAGCCATACCGATAAGACCTGCATTCGCCACCCAGAATTGAACAGTCATAATCTTTGGACTGAATATATGCCTTCCGCTAAATTTCGGCAAAATATGATACCCGACACCATAGATCATCATCGACATAAAACCCAGAAGATTCAGATGAACATGAATTGGAATATAGTAACCTGCTTCACCAGGCCATAAAAGCATTCCAAAGCCAATTACAGCCCCCGTCACAAAATAAATAACGCTCATCCTGAGAAACCAGACAATTATAAGTTCCATAGCAAACAATGATCAGTGAACGATTAATTATTAATTGTTCACTATTAATCCTTAATTATAATTAACTCACCTGTTCAACAGATTTAATCTCGGGCACTTCGTTTTTAATGGTCTCTTCGATCGCATTCTTCAGAGTCATTGTAGACATAGGACATCCCGAACACGCCCCGGTTAACTTTACCTTTACTACTCCGTCATCCTGAACATCAACAAGCTCAACGTCTCCGCCATCCCTCTGCAATAAAGGTCTTACCTTGTCTAATACTCCTTCAACTTTTTCCCTTAACATAACTGCCTCCTTTTTCCTGCTGTAGCTACTGTATTTATTATTACCTGAATCAATACATTTGAGAATCGCTCTATTTACTTATTATAACTTTTATAAATTCCAGGTCTATGATTTGCATCATAAATATTGAATTGGCTTCTTTCCGCCCTCACTTTAAGCTATAATTGTTAAATCTCTTTTTTATTTGACAAAGGCATGTTTTACCATTTATGCTTTAGTCTCATAAATTTGATCCGGATAATTATTTGAATGTCCTCAACATTATAACAAAAATTGTATTTACAAGATTTAATCTTAAAACTCCATACATTCTGGGCAGAGCAGGGCTGTATAATTCATCAGCCGTATGACATTGAAGTAGGCGCCGGGACTTTTAATCCAGCTACTTTTTTCAGAGTGCTTGGACCGGAACCCTGGAAAACCGCATATGTCGAACCTTCAAGAAGACCCACTGACGGCAGATACGGGGAAAACCCTAACAGGCTCCAACACTATTACCAGTATCAGGTAATATTAAAACCTTCTCCTCCGGATACTCAGGACATGTATCTGAAGAGCCTCACAGCTATAAGCGTTGATCTCCTCAAACATGACATACGATTTGTTGAAGATGACTGGGAATCACCCACGCTTGGAGCCTGGGGACTTGGCTGGGAGGTATGGCTTGATGGAATGGAGGTAACACAGTTTACATATTTCCAGCAGGTAGGAGGCATTGAATTAAAACCCGTATCAGTCGAACTTACATATGGAATCGAGCGTATTGCCATGTATCTTCAGGAAACGGATAATGTCTTTGACCTCCAATGGGGCAAAGGCATAACATATGGCGACATACATCATCAAACAGAGATAGAGTTTTCAAAATATAATTTTGATATGGCAAACATAGACTTGCATTTCAGTTTATTTGAAAAATATGAATCAGAGGCGACAACTCTAATAAAAGAAGGCCTTGTACTTCCGGCTTATGATTTTTGCCTGAAATGCTCTCATAGTTTTAACATGCTTGATGCCCGTGGAGCGCTGAGCGTTACGGAGAGAACGGTATATATAACAAAAATAAGAAATCTGGCAAAAAAATGCGCAGAAGGCTATCTCAAATTGCGGAAAGAGATGGGATTCCCGTTATTAAATAAAAAATAGGGTTCGAGGTTTCAAGTAAAAAACTTTCATCACTTGCATACTTGATCTCCTGACCTTTTGAATTCTCAAAAACATTATGAAACCGTTGCTTTTTGAAATAGGATCAGAAGAAATGCCCGCCCGCTTCATCTCTATAGGACTGGCATCACTTAAAGAGAATTTTATCCGGCTTCTTAATAAGTCTTCCATCGAATACGGAAAAATCATTAAATACGCAACACCCAGAAGGTTGACCTTATTAATTGAGGATGTTTCAGAAAAACAAAAAGACAGGACAATAGAATCCCTGGGGCCTCCAAAGAAAATTGCCTTTGACGATAAGGGAAATCCGACCAATGCCGCCCTTGGTTTTGCAAGGTCACTTAATATTGATGTGAAAAAGCTGACGATCAAGAAGACAGAACGGGGCGAATATGTTTCAGCTACTATTGAAGAAAAGGGCAAACTTTCAAAAGATGTTCTTGCCGGGGCATTGCCGGGACTCATTCCTTCATTGCATCTTCCTAAAACAATGAAATGGGGTCACAGCACATTGAGATTTTTCAGGCCGATACACTGGATTCTCACTTTGTTCGGGAGTGATATAATCCCGTTTGAACTTAATGGAATAAAAAGCGGTAATATTTCATACGGCCATAGATTTTTATCTCCTGCCGCTATTAAAATCGAGGAACCTTCTTCATACCTGTCTCTTCTTCTGAAAAATCACGTTATCGCCGATCCTGCCCGGCGAAAAAGAGTGATCTCGAATGGACTGAGAGAAATCGAAGGTTCATTCAATTGCAAGGTGCATGAAGATGATGAATTGCTCGATACTGTAACTAATCTTGTAGAATACCCCGTTGTAATTTCCGGAAGTTTTGATGACAAGTATCTCGCTTTGCCAAAAGAACTCCTTATAACCGTTATGAAGACCCATCAAAAATATTTTTCATTAGAAGACAACGACGGCAATATTCTGCCGTCTTTTATTGTTGCAAGCAATACAAAAGCCGAAAACACCGATACGGTCAGGAAGGGAGCCGAACGTGTCCTGAGGGCAAGGCTCGATGATGCGAGGTTCTATTATATTGAAGACCAAAAAAAACCCTTATGGGATTATACCGAGGAATTAAGGAAAGTAACTTTCCAGGAAAAACTCGGCAGTCTTTATCAGAAGGCAGAGAGAATATCCTCACTGTGTTCCTTTATCGCGGATAAAATCAATTTTAGTCCGACAGACAAACTTCTCAGGGCGACAATGCTCTCCAAGGCAGACCTTGTAACCGGAGTTGTAGGGGAATTCCCTGAACTGCAGGGCTGCATAGGAAAGGTCTATGCCTTAAATTCAGGCGAAGACAAAGAAATAGCATCAGCCATCTATGAACATTACCTTCCAAGATTTCCAGGTGACGATCTGCCTTCAAGTAAAACAGGCGCAATAATATCTCTTGCCGACAAAATGGACAGCATCGCCTCCTTTTTCTTCCTCGGACTCATTCCCACAGGGTCAGAAGATCCCTTTGCCCTGAGACGCCAGGCAGCAGCGATAATCAACATTCTACAAAGTAAAGACTACCCTCTTCCTCTTGACATTCTTATTGACAACGCCCTTGAAAATCTGAATTGCTCTTCACAGCAGAAGGAAACACTTTCGGAGAACCTGGCAAATTTTTTCAATCAAAGGCTTGAAGGTATATTGCTGTCCCGCGGCTTTGGTCATGACCTCATTACCGCTGTGCTTTCATCAAAAGGATTAAATATGAATGATATAAAACAGAGGATTGAAATTCTTTATGAATTCAATAAAGACCCAAAATTCACATGGCTTCTTACGGCAGCAAAGAGAGTGTACAATATTCTCGGTAAAGAACAATCCGGAGAGGTAAACAAAAACCTGCTGACCGAAGCAGCGGAAAAGGAATTGTTTTCCGTAGTTGGAAAAGTTAATGACAAGTTAGCGAGAGCCGATTACAGGGCTCTCTTTGAACTCGAAAAACCTGTCAACACTTTTTTCGACAGTGTTCTCGTAATGGACAAGGACCCTCAAGTAAAAGAAAACCGGCTCGCCTTGCTCCTGTCTGTTAAAAAAGCCTTTGACACACTTGGAGATTTCTCAAAAATTATGGAGTAGCTTCCCATCTCAGATCAATTTCTGACCGAGGAATGCGTTAAATAACCAAACAGATTTAACCGGTCTTCCCGCAGTAAAGCCTCCGCCTCTTTGCTGTCTAACGGCCTGGAGAACAAAAACCCCTGCATATATCCGCATTTTAATCTTTTGAGTCGCAAAAGCTGTTCCTCTGTTTCTACTCCTTCTGCAATCACACTCATATTCAGGCTGTGAGCCAGGGCCGCAATCGCCTTGACAATCTTCAGGTTCTCTCCATTGGAACCAAGCCGTGAGATAAAAGAGCGGTCAATTTTCAACATGTCAACAGGGAAGCGGTGCAGATAACTCAGAGATGAGTACCCAGTGCCGAAATCGTCAATATGCAATTTAACTTTCATGTCCTTTAATCGCAAGAGCAACGGAGCGACGGTTTCAGCATTTTCCATTATCATGCTTTCCGTGATCTCTACTATAAAACTTCCCGGAGCCACACCGGTCTCTTCAAGGACACGCTTTATATGTTCAAGCAGACCAGGCGACAACTGTTTGCTGGAAATATTTACGCTGATTGTTAAAGGCTGTTCCGAAGGAAATTGTTTCTGCCAGATGCTAAGCTGGCGGCATGCTTCCTCAATCACCCATTCACCGAGTTGAATAATCAAACCGGTTTCTTCAGCCAATGGGATGAATTCCGTCGGGTTAATAAGGCCGATAACCGGGTGATTCCACCGCACAAGCGCTTCTAATCCTTTAATTCCGCCTGTCTTCATTGACACTATCGGCTGGTACTGAAGCTTCAATTCATTCTGTTTGATCGCCTGTCGCAAGTTTGTCTCCAGCTGCAAACGGGCCACAGCCCTGTCATACATTTCTATATTGAATATCTCATGGCGCGCCCTGCCGTTCGTCTTGGCATGATACATAGCAATATCAGCATCGCGCAACAGGTGTTCCGGTCTGTCATATCCCGTTGTACTAAAGGCAATCCCGATGCTTGCAGTCATAAACACCTCTTGTCCGTTGAGATTGAAGGGTAATGACAGTTTCTTTTGTATTCGTTCGGTAATGTGTAAAACTTCGCTATCTCCGGTTATATCATCAAGAATAACAGAAAATTCATCTCCTCCGAGACGCGCTACCGTATCTCCGGGGCGGAGACTTTCCTCGAGTCTTTTGCTGACCGCAACAAGCATTTCGTCTCCGACCGTATGTCCGAGACTGTCGTTAAGCACTTTGAAACGATCCATATCAAGGAAAAGTACGGCAAAAAAATAGTTATCATTCCTCTTTGCGCGAATGATCGCGTGTCTCAGGCGGTCCATAAACAGTGAGCGGTTCGGAAGACCTGTCAAAGAATCGTGAAAGGCGTCGTAATGCAATTGTTCTTCCGCCATCTTTCGTATTGTAATATCTGTCTGTGATCCGGCCATACGGTATGCTTTCATTGCTGAGTCACGGACAGCAACTCCGCGACTTAGCATCCAGCGGTATGTCCCATCCTTATGCAACACGCGATATTCGTTTTCAAACTGAATAGTACCGCCGTTAATATGAGAAGCAATATCCTTCTCCAGATGTTTGCGGTCATCAGGATGCACGCGCTTAAGCCATTCATCCGGGCTGTCATTTATATCGCTCTCAACAAGGCCAAGCATGGATTTCCAGCGAGGCGAATAATAGATCGAGTTGGTTTTCAGGTCCCAATCCCACAATCCGTCATTGGCGCCGCGGGCAGCAAGCGCGTACCTTTCTTTGCTGTCGATCAGATCCGACTCGACACGCTTGCGTTCAGAAATATCCCTTATGTATTCAATAACATGCGATACTCTTCCCCCTTCACCAAAAATCGGGTATGTATAAATTTCCAACCATGCCTGGGCCTCATCAGGCAAAGTAAAAAGCTTATCCCTTGAACAGGGATCTCCCGCCTTAAAGGTCTTTGAAACAATACAATCTCTGCATACTATGTCCCTGTCCTGCAAAACGTCATAACATTTTTTTCCAATGATATAGTCAACTTCTACGTTCTTCATTTCAGCGTAAGCCTCATTAACCTTTACTATTTTACAGTCGTGATCAATAATACAAAATGGATCCAGGATGCTGTCAAATATTGTGCTCAGGAACCTCTCGGACTTAACCAGGGCCTCTTCTGTTTGCTTACGTTCTGTAATCTCTCTCTGGATTTTTTCATACCCATCCTTGATGGCAGTGCTCATTGAGTTAAAATGTCCGGCAAGCTCTCCAAATTCCGTGCTGTCTTTATAAGCAATAGTAGAGCCTAACTTTCCCGATGAAATCATCCTCGTTGCATTTACAAGTTCTTTTATGGGACGCGTAATAAACCTCATCAAGTTCGCCGCAACCAAAACGCCGAGAAGAAAAGTCGCTATAAGTGTTATAAAAAGAATTGTTCTCACTTTAGCGACTTTTATCATGGTGCTGTTTGTTAATCCTTCAAGGTTATTACTCGCGTTGTGAGACATATCTCGTATCAAAGTGAAAAGTTTATTGCCTGTTGAGGCAGCAGTTAATTTAAACTCCCCTGACCTCTCCGAATTTATCGGCCCTTTTATGTAGGAACCCAACGCAGTTTCGTAATCATTAATCATGGACTGTATATTCTCAATACGCCGGCTCAGCAAAGGAGGATGATGGCAGGAAGAGCACTGCTCGGCCGTCTCCCCAATATTTGTTACATTATTTACAATATAATTAAGATCATGACCATATTTCGTATGGACAGTGTATATATCCGATTGAGCAGTCTGAATATCTATTAGTAAAGACCGTCGGAGCTCCTCTACCTGATGAAGCTTGATAATATGTTTCAGCTCTGCCGTAGTGCTTCTTATATACAGCATTGCCGTCACCGAACCAATGGTGAAAAACATAAACAGGGTAAATAGCAGCAGTACAATCTTACGTTTCATATATTTAATGCCTCATTACATCTTAAACATAGTTATTGGTGTTGATGTCTATACCGGGTCTGCCGGCAATATCAAATACTACATATTCCTTTTTTTGTAAGAATTATGTGTTAACTTACATTACACTATTGTTATTCTGTATTACACTTTGCATATTCTGTGCCATTTTAATATCTTTTAGTTTCAATGTGTTAGAATTTACTGTAACTTGAGTTTACAGTTTTTTACATGCAAATGCGGCATTTTACGCAGCGTCACATAAAACAAGGCATCAGGCCAACCCCTATCTTTATAAATACATGGACAA
>JAUVPO010000248.1 GCA_030598625.1 Deferribacteres bacterium
GCTCACCTTGCGGGTGTCATAGCTTCACATACCACTCTTCCAGTAATAGGGATTCCCATTGATTCATCTCCACTTGAAGGCATTGATGCGCTTTACTCAACAGTCCAGATGCCTCCGGGAATACCGGTTGCCACAATGGCGGTCGGCACGGCAGGCGCGAAGAACGCGGGCATCTTTGCAGCGCAGATCCTGGCCCTGAATGATCCAAAGATCGCTGCTGCCCTTAAGGATTATAAGAAAAAGATGGCTAAAGAAGTAGAGAAGAAGGCGAGGAAGGTTGAGAAGAGATAATTGAAATACGCCCTCGTCATCTTTTACGATAAACCATGGATGAACATACTTTCCGCGTACTTGAATTCGACAGGATACTGGAAATGGCTGCTGCATTTGCCGTCACGGTACCGGGGAGAGCTTTAGTTCAGGGAATAAGACCACTTGAAAATATCGATAAGATTAAGCTGCGGATTGACCTTGTTTCCGAGTGCCGGAGACTTTTATCTGAGGGAAGAAGTCCTGGTATTGAGCATTTTGAAGACCTGACGTTACTATTTAAGAAAATCAGACCTCCTGACGCTGTACTTGCCCCTTTCGAATTAATGGCTTTCATGCCGCTTTTTTATTCTGCATTGAATCTTAAGATATTAAGTCATGACCCTTCATACTCGGCTCTGGGAGTTATTTTATCACGGCTTACAACCAATCATGATCTCAAAAAATCAATTGAAGCATCTATAGACAGGGAAGGTGGAATTCGTGATGAAGCTTCCCCTGAACTTTCTTACATACGGCGGAGTATTAAATCTTCTGAGGAAAAAATAAAAAAAATACTGGAGGACACATTAAACCGGAAAGACCTGTTGCCGCACATACAGGATTATTATCTGACGGAGAGAAACAAGAGGTGGGTCATCCCGGTCAAACGGGATTCAAAAGGAATCGTGCCGGGTATTGTTCATGATATATCGAATACCGGGGAGACGGTGTTTGTAGAACCCTATTCAATCCAGAATCCTGGTAATGAACTTGAATCGTACAGGGCGGAAGAGAAACTTGAGGAGTACCGGGTCCTCCGGAGGCTTTCAGCTCTTTTAAGGGAACATATCCGTGAAATTGAAGAGGACTATCGTATCGTGGCCCGGGCTGACTCTATACAGGCCATTGCAGGTTTTTCAGAACAGATGGCCATGTCTCCATCTGAAATAAATGAGAAGGGTCATATGAAAATCATCAATGGGCGTCATCCGTTTTTATGGAAAACCCTTAGAAAGGAGAACCGTGAGGGAGACCTTGTCCCGCTTGATCTGGAAATAGGGAAAGGTCATTCGTGCATTGTCATCACCGGTTCAAATGCAGGGGGGAAAACAGTCTCGCTAAAGACAGTCGGTGTTTTAAATCTCATGGCTCTTTCAGGAATGCATATTCCCGCAGGGGCAGGAACAACGATTCCCTTTCTCGAAAGGGTCCTGGTTGATATTGGTGATGAACAATCCATTGAACAGAACCTTTCGACGTTTTCCGCCCATATTACCCGCATTACTGAAATAATCAGGCAAAGCAGTACTCAAACACTGATCATTATTGATGAGCTTGGAACAGGGACAGACCCGGAGCAGGGTGGCGCGCTGTCCTGTGCCATTTTGAAGCGACTTATGCAACGGGGTGCGCTTTCGGTGGTATCTACACATATAGGCATGCTTAAGGCGTTTGCTCATTCTGAACCCGGTATGACTAACAGTGCAATGGAAATGGAAGAGATTACGGCCGGGGGTGTTTCATCATATCGACCTACCTATAAATTTATCATTGGAGAGCCAGGCACGTCCCATACCTTTGAAATTGCGGAATCTCTGGGCCTGGATGCGGATTTGATTAAAGAGGCAAGGGAATTCATTAATGGTGAGAGTACGGCAGTGGAATCACTGATTTCCGAGCTTAAGCAGAAAACCGGGGAACTGGAGAACAGACTGAAGGAAACAGAGGAGTTGAAGCAGGATGTAATCAATCTAAGGTCATCTCTGAACGAGGAAGTCTCAATGATCAGATCGTCAAAAAAAGAAACTTTATCAGAGGCCCTGAGAGAAGCGGAAGATATTATAAAGAGCGCCGGAAGGTACGCGAGAGATATCATTGAGAAGCTAAAAAAAGCAAAGCTCTCTGAAAGCAAAGAAATGATAAAGGATATTGACAGGCGACATGAAGACATGAAAAAAACAAGGAGAGAGATAGTCCCTGCGAAGATTCAGAAGTTAAAGGAAGTTAAAGCAGGGCAACATGTATTTATTAAAACTCTTGAAACGAATGGTGTAGTCCATTCAGTAAATGAAAGGACGCGCAAGTGCAAAGTGCTTGTCAGCGGTAAAGAGATAACGATTTCCATTAATGATCTTTATGAGCCAATCGCTGAAATTATTGGACAGCGATCCGATGAACATGTAATATCCGGCAGGAGCGAATTACAATATGCTCCTTCATCCGGAGACATTGAAATCCCGGATGAACTAAACGTAATAGGCCTGCGCGTTGATCCCGCGGTTTCCGGAATAGAACGTTATCTGAATGATGCCTCATTGGCAAATGTCGGACAGGTAAAAATTATTCACGGAATCGGTACCGGAAGACTTTCCAGGGCCATCAGGGATTATTTGAAAGATCATCCACTTGTTGAAAGTTTGAGAAAAGGCAATGAAGATGAAGGTGGCGAGGCAGTAACAATAGTCTATCTTTAGCAGTATGGTTCGGAACTGCCTACAGGAAACCGGAAAAATCGAAATGACTAAAATTTGGTATTCAACAGGTATGCCGAATACTGGATACCATGGTGTTTTTGCTTTATTACGGGGGTAGGAATAGCGAATCTTAATTTGTTTTTTTCTATTTCTACAAAGCTTTTTGTCTCATAAAACCCGTATCCTAAACCGGCAACTGTGCCGACAATGACTCCTGCCGCAACGTCCTGGGCAAAATCCTCCCCGTCATCAGCTACATAAAAAGCGGCTCCAATTATAGCCCCGATTGCAAGGCCGTACAGCGAATCTCTGAATATCACCTGTCCTTCGGTTTCAAAAGCAAATGCAGCAGCCTGAAAAACCATTATCGATAAAACAGTAAAAATTAAAATTTTCTTAATCATAAA
>JAUVPO010000102.1 GCA_030598625.1 Deferribacteres bacterium
CGGCCTGCCTTCTTGTCAGGTAGGTTGCGTAATCACAGGGCCAGTCGGTGAGCCGGCCGCGGTCCAGTTCTATTATGCGTGCTGCCAGGGTCTGGAGAAACTTCCGGTCATGGGTTATGAAAAGTATGGAGCCGCGGTATTCGAGAAGGAATTCCTCAAGCCAGCCGATTAAGGTGATATCGAGATGGTTCGTCGGTTCATCGAGAAGCAGGAGGTCCGGTTCGTTTACGAGCGCCCTCGCAAGCAGTACCCTCCTCTTGTAGCCGCCGGAGAGGTCAGCTGCTTGAGCGTCAGGGTCCAGACCGAGGCGTGAAAGGACGGTCTCGACCCTTTGCTGAATCTGCCAGCCGCCGGAGGATTCGATCAGGTGCTGTATCCGTTCAAGTTCAGCAATTGCGCCTGCGTCTCCATGGGAGAGACGAAGGCCCACAGAGTGGTATTCATGGAGCAGGTCGACCATCCCGCCGAGACCGGCTGCTACTATCTCAAACACCGTACCGGACAGATTCTGCGGAACCTCCTGATCAAGCGAGGCAATTCGCAGCCCCTGCTCGCGTATGACTTCTCCCGCGTCAGGGGTGATCTCGCCGCTGATGATCTTCATAAGGGTGGTTTTACCTGCCCCGTTCCTGCCTACCAGGCAGACCCGCTCCCTGCGTTCGATCTGCAAAGACACCCCGTCGATCAGTTCAGGGCCGCCGAACGCAAGCCTCACATCTTTTAAACTCACCAATGCCATTTTTCACTCCGGATAAACCGATGCGCATTGAAGCGGATTGATCTGAATATATTGCTCGGCATGGTTTAAGTTTAACACGGGAAGGGACTTCCGTTTGTTTTGTTTATTTTCAAGAAAGCAGCATATCATTAAAGACATAATTATTTTGTGTGCAAACAGAATTGTTCATGTTATCATTACAATTAATATTTTGAAACTTCGATATTGATAAATCATGATCAAACTAATAGATATAAATAAATCTTTTACCCCGGATGTACAGGTAATAAGGGATTTGTCTCTCGAAATACATGGTGGAGAGACACTTGTACTTTTAGGGTCTTCAGGGTGCGGGAAGACAACCATACTGAAAATGATTAACCGCATCATCGAGCCTTCTTCCGGCACGGTCCTCATTGAGGGGAAAAATATCCTCGAACAGGACCCTATAGAAGTAAGACGTTCAATAGGATATGTTATTCAGGAAATCGGCCTGTTTCCCCATATGAACATAGAAGCCAATGTATCTGTTGTTCTGAACCTAAAGGGGCGGCCTGAAGAAGAACGAAAAAGGAGGGCAAATGAAGTCCTTGAGCTTGTCGGCCTGGATCCTGAACAATTCAGCAGCCGCTATCCTGATGAACTCTCCGGCGGCCAGCAGCAGCGCATCGGGGTGGCCAGGGCGCTCGCAGCCAACCCTTCTTTGCTCCTGATGGATGAACCATTCAGCGCCGTTGATGCCGTGACTCGTGAGCTCCTTCAGCTGGAACTCCTGAAATTAAAAAAACAACTGAGCAAGACAATCGTATTTGTTACGCATGATATCTTTGAGGCCTTTACCCTTGCCGACCGCATAGCAATCCTGCATGAAGGCAGGCTGCAGCAAGTTGGAACAAAAGAGGAGATAATTTCATCTCCTGAAACGGAATTTGTTGAAAAACTGCTTATGAAACCCAAAAAACAGCTATCAGCCTTTCAGGGGTTAATGTAAAATGGCCATGGATTTTATTGTTGAGCGTTTACCGGAATTACTCCTGCGTACAAGAGAGCACCTGCTTTTGTCCGGCGTTTCAACAGGAGCAGCTGTACTCATCGGGGTCCCTCTCGGCATTTACGTAATAAAGAAAACATGGCTGCGGTCTTTTGTCTTCGGTCTGGCCGGTATTGTACAAACGGTCCCGAGCCTTGCAATGCTCGCGTTCCTGTTAATATTAATCGGCAAGATAGGGATTGTACCCGCGATAATAGCCCTCACACTTTATGCCTTTCTTCCCATCATCCAGAATACCGTAACAGGGCTTGAAGGAGTCCCGCCCCATTTAATAGAGGCATCCCAGGGAATGGGTATGACAAAAGCACAGCAAATAAAGATGGTGAGGCTGCCGCTTGCACTGCCTGTTATTGTAGCCGGTATTAAAACCGCGGCTATCATTAGCGTGGGAATTGCCACATTGTCGGCATTCATTGGAGCCGGTGGGCTGGGAGAGTTCATAAACCGCGGCCTTTCCCTGTCGGATACACGCTTGATATTACTCGGCGCCATTCCTTCTGCAATTCTGGCATTATATGTAAGTTTTGCGATCAGCGCCATTGAGTGGGGACTAAATGAAAGGAAGAGACGGCAGGTAAAACTGCTTAAAGGAAGCTCCGGCAAGCTTTTATCTTTTATACCGCTTATCATTTTATTTTTAATCGGTATAACAGGATATATACCTCAAACCGGACCATCCCGGACAGAGAAGCCCACTGTCACAATCGGCAGTAAAAACTTCACGGAACAATTGATACTCGCTGAAATGATGGCCCGGATCATTGAAATAAAAACCGGATTCCATGTCGAAAGGAGGCTCAACCTCGGAGGGACCATGATCTGCCACGAAGCGCTTTTAAAGGGTGAGATCGATATGTACCCGGAATACACCGGGACCGGGCTGCTTGCCGTCTTGAAAAGCAAAGAACCGTTCACAACGCCCGGCGAAGTGTATGAGTTTGTATCCCGTGAATATGAAAAACAGTTTGATCTGAAATGGCTCCCGCCTTTCGGATTTAACAATACATACGCCTTCGCCGTTAGAAATGAAGCTGCTGTAAAGAACGGATGGAAAAAAGCATCTGATCTGACAGCTGCAGCCGATTCATTAAAGGCAGGTTTTACAGCCGAGTTCTCGGAAAGGCCGGACGGTTACCCCGGTTTTCAAAAGGCATACCATATATCATTCGGTAAAGTAATTAGTCTGGACCCGGCACTCATGTACGATGCCTTAAAAAAAGGACAAGTGGACATTATTACCGCCTTTTCAACAGATAGTCGCATTCCCGGATATAACCTTTTCATATTGGAAGATGATAAATCTTTTTTCCCACCATACAATGCAGCGCCGGTTGTCCGTAAAGAGGTCATTGAGAAATATCCTGAAGTTCAAAAGGCACTTGCCCTCCTTTCCAATCTCATCGATGAAAAGACCATGCAGGGACTTAACTTTGAAGCGGACCAGAACAAACGGGAAGTCAAAGAAATCGTCAGGGAGTTTTTTAAAGAAAAGGTCCTTCTTTAATTTGTGGGTGGGGTCTATAATAGAAAAATAAAGTAAATAAAGGTTAGAAGAACAAGCAGACTTCTTTATGGAATAAGATAAATAAATGGCAATGGGAGCATCTGTGGCTGGTGGGGTCCGTCTAATGATAGTGGCTCGACGCGAACTGCCGGGTGCTCCCAGCTAATACCCTGTCTAATGGGAAGTTGCCTATCAGTGGCTGTTATAGACGGGATTAACGGTATTGGCAAAGCCATAGAATCTCAAACATAAAGGAGGATAAAAAGTGAAGAAGAGATTATGCGGTGGGATTGACGTAGGCAGTGAGCGGCATCATGTAATAATCATGGATCATAAAGAGAAGATATTGTATGACCGGGAGATTGAACAGAAGTACAGTGACTTTCATGAGGCAATAGAAGAATTCCGGAAAATAGAAACAAAGGAAAAAGTGACTATAGAATTCGCAATGGAAGGGAAGAACGGATATGGGTGTCCATTTGACCGGCTGTTGATAGAGAATAGATTCAGATTATACAACGTGGACAATCTCAAATTGAGAAGGTTCAAAGATGTATTCGGGGCAGAATGGAGGAATGACCGAAGAGACGCAAAAATGATAGCCAAGATGTTGCAATTAAGGGAGCACGTAGATAAAGGTAAAGAAAAGGCATTCATCGAAGTAACAAAAATGCCAAGCGTCAATGAAAAGCTAAAGATATTATCCAGGTATCAACAAAGTCTGATAAATGAGAAGACCCGGATGCAGAACCGGCTTAGAAAGCGGATTCAGGAGGTATGTCCTGATGTTCTGGAGTACGGAAATACGAACAGCAAGAAGCTATTGAGATTGCTGATAAAGTATCCTGACTTTAGCAAATATAAGAAGCTAACGATGGAATCATTATTGAAAATAAAAATGATTGGAAAGAAACAGGCTTCATTAATGATTGATGGACTACGGGATATACAATGCTTTGAAGAAATGGCAGAAACATATAAAACGATAATATCATCCGGTGCCAGACGCGTATTAGAACTCAAAGAGGAAATTGAGATGTTGGACAGTAAGCTGGAAGATCTGGGTGAGCGAAGCCCTGAAGTTAAGCGATTAATAAGTATGGCAGGGATAGGCACAAAACTATCCAGCCGATTAGTTGGAGAAATAGGCGACATCCATAGATTTGAAAGAGAAGATCAACTGGCGGTTTACTGTGGAGTGGCCTGTATAGATGACAATTCAGGGAAAAGCAAGAAGACAAGAGTTGTATATAAGGCAAATAGAATATGTAAGGCAACAATGATAAAAATTGCCGGCTGCACAATAAAATCTGTTCCGGAGTCGAAGGTCTATTATGAGAAGAAACGTGCTGAAGGTAAAAAACATAATCATGCATTAAGGTGTCTGGCCAGGCAGTTGATAAAAGTAATTTTCAAACTGCTGAAAGAAGATCGTGACTACGTTATGAAGGAGGAAGTAAAGAAGGCTGCTTAGAAATTTTACTTGACTTTTTAAATGGGAAGTTCGCGTCTACACTTTAAACGGGTAACATACATAAACGAGTTTAAAGTGTAGACCTGACCCCAGAGATTCTTCAGGAAAATCTATACACCTTTATTAACATATTTATTCAGAGTTAAGGTTGATGAAAAGTGTTTTTCTCTTAGTAATTTAGTAAATTCCTCTTCAGGTACTGGTGGACTAAAAAGATATCCCTGCGCCTCTTCACACAGGTTTGACTGCAAGAACACCAGTTGTTCTTCTGTTTCTACACCTTCAGCTATCACCTTTATTTTAAGTGTGTGCGCCATTGCAATAATCGCTCTGACAATCGCCTCAGTATCAGGATCCACAGCAATATCTTTAATAAAAGATTTGTCTATTTTCAACTCATTGATAGGAAATCGTTTCAGGGAGCCCAACGAAGAATGCCCTGTACCAAAATCATCTATCGAGGTTCGTACACCCATTTCACTTAATTCATTCAAAATCCCGATACTATTATCTTCCATGGCGATACTCTCGGTGATTTCAATATCAAGCAATTGGGGATTCATATCTGTTTCCTGCAGCACTTCTTTGATTAGTTTCGTAATGTCCTGTTGATGAAACTGGTAAGCAGAGAAATTTACATCTATACGAAGTTGCTCATACCCTGCATCATTCCAAACCTTGTTCTGGGCACAAGCTGTCCTGAGTACCCATTTGCCGATTAATGCAATTAGCCCTGTATCCTCTGCCACTGATATAAATTCATTTGGTGGAATGAGTCCATATTGGGGGTGCTGCCAGCGGACTAATGCTTCTGCACCGACTATCCTGCAATTGATTACCGACACGATGGGCTGGTAATGAATTATAAACTCCTCACGCTCTACAGCCTGCCTTAGCGCAGCCTCTAATTTTAAACGCCTCATTACGGAATTATGCATTTCAGTATCAAATATCTCATAACGTGACTTGCCTTTCTCCTTAGAATGATACATTGCAGTGTCAGCGTCCCGAAGAAGGTCTTTTTCCCGGTCATAATCCTTTGTATTCAGGGCTATGCCTATGCTTACTGAGCTAACTACATAGTGCCCGCTTAGATTTAAGGGTAACTTCAATTTTTTCTGTACCCTGTCAGCTATACGTGTTGCATCACTCACATTGCTGATATTATCAAGAAGTATTGCAAACTCATCTCCTCCGAAACGTGCCACTGTATCAACTGAACGGACACAAGTCTCCAGACTTCGAGCTACTGAAACGAGCAGTTGATCTCCGATTATGTGACCGAGGCTATCGTTGATAATTTTGAAGTCGTCGAGGTCCATGAACAACACAGCAAAGAGATAGTTCTTATGCTTTTTTGAACGTTCTAATATACGGTTTAAGCGTTTTTGGAACAAGGCACGGTTTGGAAGCTCAGTTAGCTGATCAAAATAAACCTGACGTTTTAACTGCTTCTGAACATGCTTGCGCTCAGTTACTTCCTGCTGCATTGAGTTTAGAGTATTATTCAATTTATTGTCGTATTCCTCTAATTCCTTAATAGCATTTTTAGCAATAATCTTGGATAAAAAAAGACTTAGAAGCACAAGTCCTGCCATAATTGTCAGTATCGCCACTATGGAGAACGAAGGAACATAATCAAGAATTCTAAACAAAAATCTTATGTTCAAAAAAAAGAGGGCAAAGAGAATTAGTAAAACTGCTGAGTTAAGCGCGGTTATATTACGCTTGATAGCCTCTATAACAGTATTTTTATTTGTTTCTATCATATCTGTCATATATAATTGTCGATTCTTTAAATAATTTACATATGATCAAAACTATTAAAATTAGTTCATTTCAATATAGCCATCTTATCGGACTATCTTCTCAAGTACTTAAATAATATTGTTTTTTATGAAGATTTATGTGTGTGGGGTGTGTGGGGTCAGATCTTTTATTGTGACAGCTTTGTCATGAATAAAGATCTGACCCCAGAGTTAATGCATATGGGATGCTGCTGTAACGCGCTTATCCTCCTGCTTTTTTCTCAAGCTTGTCCAATTCGCCCGGACCGGAAACAGCCACATCTACAATTACTTTCGGGATTGAGCTCTGTTCGCTCATCGTCCGGATATCATCTTCTTTCTCGGTAAACTCCATTATTTCACGAATGGACTCGA
>JAUVPO010000141.1 GCA_030598625.1 Deferribacteres bacterium
AACCATAATAAATTTTGCTGACCGTAGGAATTCGGCAGTTCACCCACGTAGCAAAGGGAGGGGTAAAGGGTAACCAGAAGCACTAAGGCCCCTGACAGCGCTTTGGCCCTGTCTCATTATTAACCGCAGCGCCACTGAACCGTTATTTTTTTACTACGACATTTCTGCAGCTTCAATTGATTGAACCATGGCAATGTTTTTTCTTTCACACCGATACGCTAATCTGTAAAGGACGTCAAATTCAACAATCAGGTTCAGCCTTGTTTCCTGCTCACGCCGCAGTTACCGTTTAAATGTCACCAGCTGTTTTTTTATTAACTCAGATGTTTGCTGACCAGTTTGGTCATCTCGAACATCGAAACTTTAGTTTTCCCTCCGAATACCACTTTCAGATTTGCGTCAGCATTTATGTTTCTCTTGTTTACCGTATCCTGGAGTTTGTTCTTTTTAATATATACCCATAGTTTCTTGGTGACTTCCGTTCTCGGGATTGGCTTGCTTCCGACTATCGTTGCCAGGGCTTCACTGATCTGTACAGGTTTCATGAACTGCGGGTTTGGTTTCCTTTTTTTCTTTACCACTTTTTTCTTTACTACTTTTTTCTTCACCACCTTCTTTTTCACTACCTTTTTCTTTGTTGCCTTTTTTGCAACAGCTTTTTTCTTGGTAGTCTTCTTTGCGACTTTTTTCGTCGGCATCTCTACAGCCTCCTTTTTTTAAGGTTAATATGTTTTTTGTTTAACTGTAATAATCTGCACTTTTTTGAATATTTTTTCAACTGTTTTTTTTATTATTTTTTTTCAGGTAAAAAAAACAGGGAGATTTTGTACAGTATCTTATTTTGGTGAGTAAAACAGGTTTTTAAAAATCGCCCGTAAAATCCTGTAACCAACAACTGCAATACCCTTTATATTTCCCGTGATCTTTGATTTGCCGGTACCTTTGCGGTAAGTTACGGGAACCTCTTTTATCCTGTATCTTCTCTTAACGGCTTTCACCTGCATTTCAACTGTCCAGCCAAGGTTATCATTCATATCCAGTTCCAGCAGCTTATCAAATTTAATGGCCCTGAAAGGACCCACGTCTGTATATTTGAATCCATAAATAAGCCTGATTAAAGTTGTTGCCAGAAGATTGCCGAAACGCACGGGGATTCGGAGAGCGCCTTCCTCAACCTTGCCCAAAATTCTTGAACCAAGGACCATGTCATAATCATCTTTAACCATTGGACCAACAAGCTTGATTATCTCACCTGGATAGTCACTATAATTCCCATCCAAAAAAACTACAATATCCGTTTTCTTCGATTTAAGGTATTGAATCCCTCTGAGACAAGGGTATCCATACCCCATCCTGGATTCAAACAAAAGGGTCGCTCCCCGCTCTTTTGCTATTGAAGGCGTTTTATCGATGCTTCCGTTATCTATTACAACAACTTCATCGACTAAATCGCCGGGGATATCATTTAAAACAAGCGGCAGCGTCTTTTCCTCGTTCAGGGCGGGTATTATTACGGCGATTCTTTTATCAGATAACATAATCCTCCTGCTTTTCCATACTTACACCTGCATTAACCTCCCCTTATAACCCGCCACATCTCCCCCCACCACTTCAATTGGAATTCAAAAAATTCCGCTCTTTCGGGCACCGTAAAATATACCACTACCAGAACCAGCACAACCAGGATATATATAAAAAGGAGTATGTCTTTTTTGTCCTTTTCCCGCATCATTATTAAACTTTTCAATCTTATAATTTTACAGTATATACTACCTTGGATTTAGCTATAATTCCATTATTAAAGAAACCGGGGTATATCTAATACTTCCTTATCATTTTTCCGGCTTATCCTGTCATTCCGGCTTGTCCGGAATCTCTCCTGCAATATCTTCGCATAAGTAAGGATTCCCGACAAGCGGGAATGACAAAAGCATGCGTTTTAAGAGATGACAAAACTGACAAAAATCATTAAAACCCCGAAGACAAGTTTCGTGGAATTCTATTGATTAAATATCGATGTATTAAATCAAGGCAAGGAGATTGATATTCAGGAACGGCTCGAGGCAAAATGCGACTTCATCTTGCTGACGCCGAATGAGAGATAATTCTTAAACGCTCTCGGCGAATTGCAAAGAGACAATATCTTTTTGACATATTTCGGCCTTGCATACAAATACCAGAAGGATTTCTTTTTCAGGTGGTTCAGTTCTTCCGCCGACAGATGATATGTCCGTACAACGGAATTAAAATGGTCATATATTTTATCGTATGCGCCGTCAAGAATCAGACCGTCTCTTTTAGCTATGTGATAATATTTTGTACCGGGGAAAGGAAACGGCAGGATAACCTCGAAGAAATCGCTGTCAATCTCTCTGGCAAAATCGAACGTCTGCATTATAGTCTCTTCAGTATCCCATGGCATGCCTATCAAATATGTCACAAAGGTCTTGAGTTTTTGTTTTTTGGCCAGCCTCAAGGCTTCTCTTGACTCTTCAAGGGTTATACCCTTCTGTGTCTTGTCAAGGATATCCTGGTTCCCGCTCTCAACGCCGAACGACACAAGCCAGCATCCCGCCTTTTTCATCCACATAAGCCTTTCCTCATCAACTGTATTCACGCGGCTGTTAGCTACCCATTCTATATCGAGTTTCCTGTCAATAATATCCTTGCAAACAGTTATGACCCATTCTTTATCCCATGTAAAGGTATCTGCCCTGAAGAAAAAGTTCCTGATATTATATTCTTTTACACAATGCTCAAGCTCATCAACTACATTGCCGGGAGAACGGAGCCTCAGATTTGAGCCGGTTACAACCGAGCTGAGACAATAAATGCATTTGGCGGGACAACCGCGGCTTGACTGGATTGTGGTCTGGATTTCCCCTGTATCAGGCCTTACATACTTGTTCTGGTTCATCAGGTGTCTCGAAGGAAAAGGGAGCGTATCCAGGTTTTCTATAAAAGGTCTTTTGGCGGTCCTGCGGATTTTGCCGTTTTCTCTGTAACAGATACCTGTTACATCTTTTAGATTTATTCCCCGTGCAATTTCAAGCAATGTCAGTTCGGGTTCACCTATAAGGGCGATATCAAGTTGTTCACACATCTCAAGCCTTTCAACGGGGCTGATTGTCGTGTCGCCGCCCTTTGCGATTGTTATGATATCGGGGTCGATCTCTTTGGCGATCCTGCACGCGATTAAATCGTCTTTAATCGATGTAATCGTAGTATAAATAATAAGCATGGTAGGAGAGAAAACCCTGATGTCCTCTTTCACCGTTTCCCAGCTGCTTCCATCTTCAACAGGATAATCCTTGATCCTGCAAAGATGCCCGTTTTCTTCGAGAACGGCTGACATGTATGCTATGTCCAAGGGCGGGCGTATCGCGTTTGAAACACCTGCAAGCGATACCTGGCACCGGTCGTCTCTGTAAAAAAGACCCGTTGGAGGGACTATGAAAAATGCTCTGTGTGATGACATGTCATTATATCCAATAATTATATTATATCAAAGATTATAATTGAAATTATCCGTCAAACTGACTCTAAAGTCAACGTTCTAATCTTCTTATTTGAAAAATCTATAAAAATCATCTTCCTTCGTCCTTTTTAAATCTCACTATCATATAGTTTTCATCAGCATATTCAATCTTGAATTTCTCCCGGATACCACCCATCCAACGGAGAGAATAAAAAGCCCTTCTCTCCTTTTCGATCCATTCGTCCTCTGTTGAATTTCGCTTGACTAATATATATGTTGCATGATTCTTTTTTAAGTCTCTCAACCATTCCATGTAGGCATCAGATTTGACATAAACTACTTTATTGGAAAATTCCCTGTTCCACAGGGGAGCCGTAAAAAACGGCATGGAGGTATCAAGTTCAAAACTTTCAAAAGTATATGCAAGGGTATCGCCTTTTGACACGTTATTTCCTATCCATATCCAGTACCCGTATTCATCCCTCACCTTTATATCTATATTGAAAGGCTTATGCCGTGACAATGTACGCTCGCTTGCGGGGAGGTGAAGAAACTCCCTGATTTTTTCCGGCATAACGCACGGCGAATTTGCAGTTATAAATGTATATACCGCAAGCAGCAATGCAATAATTCTTAGCGCACTTTCTCTTCTTCTGAAATAATCCAGCACAAGCCCGAAAGACAACGCGCCCAGTCCGACCACGAAAACAACATACCTTGTGGTCCAGTTTCTTGGATGAGCGATAAACGCAACGACAAGTATCATGCTCATTAACAGGAAATCATATTTCTTTTTTAATGCAGCATACCCTAATGAAAAAACAATGCCTGGCAAAAAAAGGATAAACCATACAGGCCCGAATCCGCTCAACCTTGAATCATAGATATAATATCCGACCTTTTCCAGCCATACATGAAACAGCCTTTTCAGATAGCCTAAATTGTTAATAATTTCAGGGACAGGTTCCACCCAGTCTTTTTTCAGGCCTTTAAGCAGTGTAAAATTGAAAAGGGAGACATCCATGTAATAGACGGGATTGCCGTAAAATATCCAGTTTCTGGCATACCAGTACCCCCCGATCAAAAAAGCCGGCATTATAAAGTAAAGCAGATAAGATTTAAAACTTTCACTAAAAAAATGACCCTTATCCGAAGACATATTGTTCAATGGTTTGAAATGTTTTATGACCTCCCGGATTAAAATTACACCGGATATCACAAAGACAAACAAAGGTCCCGTTGGTTTTGACCCAAGTAAAATTCCCGTTGCCAATCCGGAAAGCAGAATCGGGATTCTACTTTTCTTCAGGTCTGTCTCTCCGGCACTATTATTTGTATGGTTTTCCAGGTCATCATACATAAAGAAGTTCACGGCAAATAGGAACAACATGGATACGGCAACATCAACATAATTTACTGTAGACTGCAAGATTGTCACGGGTGTAAAGAAAAAGAGGAGAGAAGAATAGATCGCGTATTTTTCTTTTATTTTCAGTTTAACCGCCATACTGTATATGGACAGGACCCCTGCGATTGTAAAAAACAACTGGCCTAAGTCCACGATAACGTCGTTTTTCAGGAAAATGATATTCCACAGGAAAAAGAGGTTTATGTTTTTCGAGAAAATATTGATGTACTGCTGAATAAACGAAGGCGTAGGGGTTTCCCTGATCGCGCCGCCCTGCATAATCTGTCCTACAATAGGAAGATGATAGTAGAGCGCGTCCCAGGAATACGAAGGGAAAAGATAACCGAGGAATACCAGCCAGCAAACCGATATAAAGAAAAGACCAAAGATACATAATAATACCCTGTCCCCTTTAATTATTTTAAAAATCCGGACAGTCTCATCTTTAATCTCATTTAAGATACCCCTCCTTTCACCGGACAGTAATGCTGCAATCAATATACAGAGCGATATGAGCATATTAAGCAGAAAAAGATGGACGGGATAAAGCGTTTCAAACAACACTCCGAGCAGCATCTGCGTAGTTATTATCTGTGTCAAACCTAAAACAAAGGCGCCTATCAGCCTGTCGGCAAATATCAAATTGTCTTTTTCTCTGAAGAGGAGAATATACCAGGA
>JAUVPO010000083.1 GCA_030598625.1 Deferribacteres bacterium
CTGGCCTGGAGTTACACCAAATGCGGCTTTTGCTATCTCAGCAGTCAGAATCTCATATTCTCTCTTCAGCTTCACATCCCGCTTCTTCCATTCATCTGTAAGCTCTTCACGGATAGCAATGCCGCGCATACGTTTTTCTATCCAGTCGCCGGAATAGCCCTTTGCTTTATACAATGCCCTTGTCCTTTTTGTAGCCAGTTCAGGATCTTCTATTTCCTGAACACGTTCATAGCCGACTTTAGCCAGCCAGCGTTTGAACGGCTCGGCTTTTGGGGATGGGATGGATTGGATAAGTCGGAAAATACCTTCTGTATTCCAACAATACATATTTTGCTTCCCGCCGACAGATGCTATCTTAAGCATAAGGGGTGGTACAAATTGTACCCCTCCTTTATCAGTAAGTTTTGCCAGTTCATCATCCCTCTGTTTTAATCGCTTAAAGTATTGCGCGGGATCATTGGAGTCAGTTAATAATGCAATAATGTCATTAATAACAAACCACCATTCATTATTGTGAATTGTTTTTCTTATGTTATGTCCCCTGAATACAGCAATGTCTGTTTCCGTCATTTAGCCTCCTTTGCAATTAACAGTTGAAAAGTTCATAGAAGCAACCGGAGTTTTGTAAAACCCAATTTTTTGAATGGACGCCTGATACCCGATGTTGTCCCCATAAGGTCGCACTATTATTGCAGTTAAGAATAGTAAAATCAAATAAAAAAAGAATTCCCCAAAGCAAAACTTCAATTAACGGTAGAGGCGTATTGCAACCTCGCCCCTACATCAGATCGTCTGTATGTATTCATCAATCTCGGAACGCAACTTTGAAATTACATCCTTGATCGCGTCAACCAGGACCTTCATGTCTTCCCATCTGATATTGAATACATATGAGTATATGGCATAGTTCCGGAACGACATGTATTTAGACAGCATCTGAAAAAGCTCCGGCGGGAGTATCCCGATCTCGCCGGCCTTTCTGAGCACTTTTTCATGCCACTCCGGAGAATTCTGTATATCAAGTTTATCAAATATAAGCATCTGCTTTAATATGTTTTCGACCCCGCTGTAAATATTAACAATAAAGACGGCCATTGCAGCCTGTTCGGCAAGTGAATATCCGGTCTTTTCCGGTGTGTAAACTGAAAATAATCCATCAATAACCCTGTCGATATTTGCAAATTCTCCATCAGAGTATTGTTTCAGTTCATCGACTGTCATAAGTTATACCTCCCGTAATTATTTTCATCTCACAGTCTTCCCGACCTTAAAATAGATATGAGCAGCCATAATCCAAGCAAAATAGCGACTAAAAATCCTGTTGCTCCCAGGGCAGGCAGTCCCAGGACCTTCTCACCGATACCCGATTGTATAAGCATGGATGATCCGATTATAATGGCGGCGACTATCACACTAAAGGCGAGACGGTTGCTTGAGCGGTCTATGTCTTTTCTGAATTTTTCCATGCCTGTCAGATCTATCTTAAAACCCACCTCGTCCTTTATGGTCTTTCTCAATAACTTGTTCATCTGTTTTGGTGTATCAAATAAAAGTTCACCGATTGCCGATAAGTTCTCGCCTGTCTTATCTATTAATCTTTGAGGACTCACGCGTTGTTTCACAAGCTTGACCGCGTAAGGCTCTGCAGCCTTAACAGCGTTAAAATCAGGATCAAGCTGCCTGCCGATGTTATCAAGTATCAATATGGTTTTATTCATTAATAACAAATCTGAAGGCACCGTGAGACCGTGTTTTATTACGAGATGTGTAACCGCCTCGAGATATTCAGGGAAATTCACCTCGGAAATAGCAAGATCATAAAGGGGTTCCAGGAGGTAGACCAGATCAGCCCTGAATTCTTTCTTGAATTTATCTATATCGATTTCTTCCGCCACAAGTCCGAGTTCTATGTATAAATCAACGAGACGGTCAAAATCTTTCTTCAAAACCGCCAGGAAGGCGCCGGCAATATTTTCCATCATATCAGGTGTCAGCCAGCCGATTATTCCATAGTCCAGGAGACCTATCCTGCCGTCAGGCATAACAAAAATATTGCCCGGATGAGGGTCCGCGTGAAAAAACCCGTCTTCAAAGATCATTTTAAAATAAGCGTCAACTCCCTTTTTTGCGAGTTCACTCCTGTCTATTCCAAGAGAGTCTATTCCCTTGATATCATCTATCCTTATGCCTTCAAGTCTTTCCATTACAATGACCTTCTCGGACAACAGGTCAGTGTAAATATACGGGATAAGAATATCCGGGTTTTCAGCAAAATTTCTCTTGAACCGCTGAGCGTTCTTTGCCTCGATAATAAAGTCAACTTCTTTTTTTACCGACCTGGAAAATTCATTTACTATCCCCTTGGGATCAAAAAATTTGCTTTCGGGGATATATCTAAGCATGAGGCGGGCAATGGCATTTAAGATAATTAAGTCCATCTCTATAATTTCACGGATATCAGGTCTTTGAATCTTGACTATGACTTTTTCACCTGTTTTCAATGTTGCGTTATGGACCTGGGCGATTGAAGCGGCAGCCACCGGAAAGTCGTCAAAATCCGAAAAAACGTCATTTAGCGATATATTTAACTCGGATTCAATAATCTGCCGGGCTTTTCCTGAAGAAAACGGGGGGACCCTGTCCAGAAGTTTCTTGAACTCATTCGCGTATTCGCCTGTTATAAGGTCAGGCCTTGTGGAGAGAATCTGTGCAAGCTTTATAAAAGACGGCCCCAATTCACTAAACGCTATTCTCAGCCTCTCAGGGATAGTGTGTCTCTCAACTTCCTGCCAGCGGGCAAAGTATTTAATCCTTTTTCTGAGAGGTATGAACCGCTTAAGATTTATTTGTTCGATAAATTGTCCAAAACCATGTTTGAGGAGTACATTTACGATTTGCCTTATGCGGTTAATGTTTTTGTAGGTATTCCAGAATTTTAATACACTTGAGATGGTCATTGTTTTATATTCTTGCTGAATTTTAAATACTTAAACCTGCTTTGTATATCCCCTTATTTGAGAATCGATAGACCCGGGCTTATTCCTTGCCACCGGATGCTTCCTCAAGTTTTTTTATCTTCGCTGACAGGGCAGTTACTTTCCTTTTAATACTTTCAACTTCATCTCTTGCAGGGATGTTCATCTTTTCAAGGGCTTTGCTTATTAACTCAGATATGCCCTTGCTCAGGTCCTCTCCCGATTTAATGGCTTTTTCCGAACATTCCTTCGCGAGTCTCGCACCCTGGGATTTGCTCAATTCTCCTTTCTCGACCAGTTCGTCTATAAGCTCCTTGAGCTTCTCCGGTATTCCGACCCCTGCCATTAATGCCCTGTGCATAATTTCATTAATATTCATAACTACCTCCCAGTTATCAGATTTAAGTGTTTAAGGATTAATAATTATAATTACATTTTACCTTTAATTATATCAGGCGCTGCAAGAATTGCCTTATCTATCCCCTGCACATCTTTTGTTCCACCCTGCGCCATGTCAGGTCTCCCGCCTCCCTTGCCGCCGGTTACGGCCTTCAGTATTTCGCCGGCATTGAAGCGTGGGACCAGGTCTTTTGTAACTGCGGACACGTAATACGCATGTCCGTTAAACGCGGAGCCGAGAATAATAACCCCGGAGCCGATTTTGTTCTTCAATTTATCCGCCAGGCTCCTCAGCGCCTTGATGTCCAGTCCGTCGGTTTTATGAGCAATGACTTTCACATCGTCTATTTCAACGGCCTTTTTAATGATTGCAGCCGCGTTTCCGGTCAGGGCCCCATGCCTGATCTTTTCAAGCTCTTTTTCACTCTGTTTCAGGTCATCAAGCGCTTTTTCCACCTTCTCGAAAACCATCAGTTCATTGACCTTCAAAAGACCTGCTGTTTTTCTTAATTCATTCTCCCTTGACTTGCCGTACTCAAGGGCCGGAAATCCGGTAAGCGCCTCTATGCGTCTTACACCGGCTGCAACGCTTCCCTCCGATATTATCTTAAAAAGGCCGATATCTCCGGTTGCCCGGCAGTGTGTTCCACCGCAAAGTTCAGCGGTAAAATCACCCGCCCTTACAACTCTCACTCTTTCACCGTATTTCTCTCCAAAGAGCGCTGTCACTCCCCCGGATATAGCTTCATCGATGGATTTTTCCGTTACATCAACAGGCATGTTTGCGATTATCTTTTCATTTACAATATCCTCCACTTCACCTATCTCCCTGTCGTCCATTGCAAAAAAATGTGAGAAGTCAAATCTGAGCCTCTCGGGGGTAACAAGCGAGCCCGCCTGTTTTATGTGGTCTCCGAGAACAGTTTTTAATGCAGCATGTAAAAGATGTGTCGCAGTATGGTTCCGCTTAATGGATAATCTTCTGTCTTTATCTACGGAGGCCTGAACAGCCATTCCCCTTACGGCCTTTCCTTTTTTCACTGTACAAATATGAACCTGCATATTATTTATATTTCTTGTATCCCGCACCTCGATCTTTAATCTGTCTGTTTTTATGTCTCCCCGGTCTCCAACCTGCCCCCCGGATTCACCATAAAACGGGGTCCTGTCAAGCACTATTTCCACATCTTCCCCTTCCGTCGCCTCTTCCTCGGAATTGCCGTCCTTTATTAACGCGGGAATTACACTGTCTGTCTGCAGGGTTTCGTAACCGATAAATTCCGTGGAGCCAACGAGCTTTCCGATTTCCCTGTATGCCCCTGAAACTTCCTCTTTCGCACCGACCCAGGAAGCCCTTGCCCTCGTTTTTTGAAGCTCCATCTCTCCTGTAAAACCCTGTTCGTCTATTTTCAGCCCATTGTCTTCCGCAATGTCCCTGGCAAGGTCAAGTGGAAAGCCGAATGTATCGTATAGCTTAAAGATTTCAGGACCGGGGATTGTATCTTCACCCGACGATTTTATCTTATCCATGAGTTCGTCCAAAATCGACAACCCTGAAGAAAGGGTGTGCGCAAACCTTTCTTCTTCAAATTTCAATACCTTTCTGTTCGCCTGCGTATTCTCGACTAATTCAGGATAAGGCCCGTCCATTACCTCGTAGACGGTATCAAGGACTTTATAAAGGAACGGCGACTCAATGCCAAGCATAAAACCGTGTCTTGCCGCCCTCCTTATTATCCTTCTCAGTACATATCCCCTGCCTTCGTTAGACGGCATCAATCCCTCTGAAAGCGCAAAAGCAGCGGTCCTTATATGGTCTGCTATTACCCGCATGGACACATTGTTTGATGAATCACCTCCGTATTTTTCCCCTGAAATATCTTCTACATGTTTTATGACGGGAATAAACAGATCGGAGTCGAAATTATTTACTTTGCCCTGGAGGACCGCTGAAAGCCTTTCAATTCCCATGCCCGTATCTATGCTCGGCTCGGGCAAAGGTGTTAATTCTCCGGAGGAGTCCCTGCTATACTGCATAAAAACCAGGTTCCATATCTCCAGATACCTGTCACAGTCGCATCCGACCTTGCAGTCGGGCTTGCCGCATCCAAGTTCAGTCCCCTGGTCAATCAGTATTTCAGAACACGGCCCACACGGCCCCGTATCCCCCATCTGCCAGAAATTGTCCTTCGTGCCCAGCCTGAAAATTCTGTCCGGTGAAACACCCACATCCTTTTCCCAGATTTCCGCGGCCTGGTCATCTTTTTCATACACGGTAACCAGGAGCTTTTCAGCCGGAAGGCCGGCCCGTTCCGTTAAAAATTCCCATGCCCATTCCGACGCCTCTTTTTTGAAATAATCTCCGAAAGAAAAATTGCCGAGCATCTCAAAAAACGTGTGATGCCGCGCGGTCCTTCCGACATTCTCAAGATCATTGTGCTTGCCGCCTGCCCTGAGACACTTCTGCACGGTCACCGCCCTTTTATACGGTCGGGGTTCATGACCAAGAAAAACAGACTTGAACTGGACCATGCCGGCGTTGGTAAAAAGGAGCGAGGGATCGTCCTTTGGGATAAGGGGGGAACTCGGAAGGACTTCATGCCCCTTTTCTTTAAAAAAATCGAGGAATAGTTGCCTTATTTTTTTGCTTTCCATATAACTCAAGAAATGTTACCGGTTATGAGGCTTATATATCAGGTATTAATATACTGTATTATATCAAGTTTATGTATAATTTTTTAGAAATCGGCAGGCCGGATTAAATTAGCAAAACACTAAAATCAAAGACCTGACATTCTGTTACCGGAGAGACTTAATACAGAATTTGATTGATAAGCAATGGTATAAGGGTCATTTCTTTTTGTGCTAAATAAGTTTCAAAATGTTGTAACGAACTCAAATAAAAGCTTTCAGGGAAATAGTAATAACTGATAGTAAGGCAGAATGTCAGCAATAATATAAACATGGCAAACCGCTTTATTGAAGGCATAATAGCATTTTTCCAGCCATACGTTAGAATTCTGTGTCGTAATCTGCTTATTGAATAACCGATTTTTTTTCTTAACGGGTCCCCTTTTTGATTACTCATGCCGACCATTGCCGCATCATAGATGCTGAACAGCCACATTGAAAGGATAAACGGGACAAGGATAATACATATTGTTAATATCCATTCCAGGGCAAGTCTTGCCTGAGATGGTTCAAGTGACTGCCAGACTCGAAATATTATCAAAATGACAGGGAAAGCAGCCATGCCTGCCAGGGCGAACACCTGGAAAAAAAGACCTTTCTTTGTCTGGCCATTGAGACATTGTCCCCAGCCCGGTATTAAAAGTGAACACACCACTGGAAACCACCTGGTCCTGATACCTGTAAAAGGCGTAGAATTATTCTTCACGGTTTTGAAATATGCCAGCCAGGCGTTGATATACCAGATGACGAGTCCTGAGAAATAGAATGTTATAAAAGTCAGCAGTAATCCGGAACGACTAACGGAAAATGATTCGTATAAGGTTTTCAGGTACTCCCAATAAATGACGGTAATGCCAATGAATGAACAGAGAATTATTATGGGAAGAAGAAATAAAATACCCGCTTTCCATTGTCTGTTATAAAACTGGCCTGCTCCGGGGACAATAAGTGAGAGACTGAAAGCCACCGCGGGATTCTTCCATTTTCTAATACGTGGTACAGCGTCACCATTACCATTGCTTATTACGCGTGCGCCGGGAGTATGGCTTTGACGGGGATCATTAATTGTGTAGGTCTTTTCTTGCATCTCGTTCAATTTCTTATCATTTCCGTATGCATGTATAAGCCAAAATTGTACTATATATAATAATCGTGTAATATCACGGTCTCCGTGATTCAAGTCACATTAATGATAGAAATAAGGTCCCTTAAGTACAGATCAAATTCCAAAACATTTCAGTGGTGGTCCGGTCAACTGCTGGGAGTCGCTGCAGTAGAAGACATTAACTGAAAGGTTTTCCGTCGCATTAATGTAATCACCGTTCACCCCGTTAGTTATTGTATAAAACTTTAACTGGGAGAACGGGGTTTGAAATGGATCTGTCGCACATTCATTTAGTCCGTATTGGGGCTGTGTCAATGATCCCTTGGAAACGCAGAGCGCGTAGGTGACTGTAATTGTACAGCTGTTTATTATATTGAGCCCCGCAAATCCACCGCTGTGGTTTCTCAGTGTTACAGAACTTGCAGGGCAGATTGAACCGTTCCATTCAGTGGCCTCAACATCCTGCCGGTCGGTCGGGTCCCCTTTGGCCCCTCCGCCCCATGAAGCCGAAATCCATGTGGGAGTAGTCGAGGATC
>JAUVPO010000217.1 GCA_030598625.1 Deferribacteres bacterium
AACGGGATGCAGGTCCTGAGGGATTGCGGATGGGGAAAGGTCAGGCAGGGGATAACGACTGTTGAGGAAGTTTTAAGGGTGGCGCAAGAGGTTATTTAATGGAAACTTACTATTACGAAGCGACTAATAAAGAGGGGAGTATCGTTACGGGCACCATTGAGGTCGCGAATGAACAGTTGGCTGTTGACCGTATCCAGGACATGGGGTACTTTCCATTACAGGTAAGCAGGGCAATTGAACGCGAGAGTATTGTCAACCGTTTATTATCATTTGTACGGGACAGAATAAGAGAGAAAGATATAATGGCTTTTACGTACCAGCTCGGGGTCCTTCTTGAAGCGGGGTTTAATCTTGACAGGTCGCTTTCAATTCTTTCGGACCTGACCGAGAAAAAAAAACTCAAAGAACTTTTAAAGAAGGTCAATTCATATGTAAGAAGCGGAAGGTCTTTCTCGGACGCATTATCACGATTCCCTTCAATCTTCCCGTTGTTTTACGTAAACATGGTCAAGGCGGGAGAAGCGGGTGGTTTTCTTGAAGATGTAATATCAAGGATGGCGGTTTATCTCGAGAATTCCCAGGAGCTTAAGGACGACGTCCGCTCAGCGCTTATTTATCCTCTTTTACTCGTTACAGCGGGAGGTGTTGCAGTAATTGTTCTGCTTACATTTGTAGTCCCGCAATTTACGAAGATATTTACCGACATGGGTGAAACTCTTCCCCTGCCTACGGTGATTCTGCTTTTCATAAGCAACACGCTTGTAAATTACTGGTGGATCATCCTGCTGTTTTCATCCGGTATATTTTTGTCGGCCAGGCGGTACCTTAA
Organism: Deferribacteres bacterium; assembly: GCA_030598625.1. GTDB lineage: Bacteria > Nitrospirota > Thermodesulfovibrionia > UBA6902 > UBA6902 > JAUVPO01. The sequence goes on from JAUVPO010000217.1 coordinate 830, forward strand.
AAGTGAGAACGGGAGGCGTTACTGGGACAGCTTGAAGTTCAGGATTCCTGTGTTGGGAAGGCTTTTTAAAGAGGTTGCAGTTTCCCGCTTTGCGAGGACCCTCGGCACGCTCCTCGAAAGCGGAGTTCCGATACTTAACGCGTTCCAGATAGTAAAAGGCACATTAGGCAGTGAAAAGATATCCGGGATAATCTATTCCGTAAGGGAAGCCGCAAGAAAGGGCAGGGGTATCTCGGAATCACTGAGGAACAGCGATATCTTCCCTCCTATAGCCGTACATATGATTACCGTCGGTGAAGAGACAGGGAGGCTTGATGAAATGTTGATCAAGATTGCCGATCGTTTTGACATCGAAGTAAGGACTACAGTTAAACGGCTGCTTTCACTTCTTGAACCCGCCCTGATCCTTATCATGGGTGTCCTGGTCGGATTTATTGTCATTGCAATGCTTATAGCAATATTCAGTATTAATGAACTGCCGTTTTAATATAATAGAATTCGGGAATAAAAGGAGGTTTCTTATGAGCAATAATAAGAGAGAACCGATATTAAGATGCCGGCATGGTTTTACATTAATTGAATTAATGGTAGTTATGGTTATTCTCGGGCTCCTGGCTGCGCTCGTTGTTCCCAGGATGTTTGGAAGAATCGGGGAGGCGAAACAAAAAGCGGCCTATTCACAGATAGAGCTTTTCGGCATGGCGCTTGATTCGTTCCGACTTGATAACGGACGTTATCCGACAACTTCCGAGGGGCTGGAGGCCCTGATTTCACAGGGTTCCGGTCTGGAGGAATGGAACGGGCCGTATCTGAAAAAAATAGAAATTCCTCCTGACCCGTGGAATAATCCATACCGTTATGAGTCGCCGGGTAAATATGGTGATTATGACCTTTATTCTTATGGCGCGGACAACTCGGAAGGCGGCGAAAAAGATAACATGGATATTGTCAGCTGGAAGGGGCTTAGATAAAGGCTGAAGACAGCAGGATGAAAAAAGATAAAATAGCCCGGCCTTCGTACTTTATGCTTCCGCCTGGTCGTTCAGGTTTCACTCTTATAGAGATCATTATCGTGCTGTTCATTATAGGGATGGCGTTCGGTCTTGTCGGCATTTATGTAAGCAAAGGATCGGGAAGCCTTAAAATCAGGACATTTACTAAAGACATATCAGCTCTTCTCAGGTATGCGAGAAGTCACGCGGTATCTGAAAAGAAGATATACTGTTTTGTCATTGATAAAAACGAGCAGGTATACAGGTTGTACGCCGAAGACACCGGATATAAGGAGATTGATCTTATTATAAGCAGAGATATCCCGGAAGAATTGCAAATGACATTACAGGGCAGCGACGAGGATTCTCCCCATGTAGAATTTTTTCCCAGGGGAAATTCAACCGGTGGAGTAATTGAAATTACAAGCGACAAGGGCGCTGAGTTTTTTATATCGATAAATAAAATCACGGGAAAACTGGAAGTGGGAAAATCGGAATGATAAAGGATGAGGGTTTCACTCTTATTGAAGTTATCATAGCAATGGTTATTTTAAGCATAAGTTTTGTCATGATGATGCAGCTTTTCTCGGGCGGACTCAGGGCTGCCTGGACATCATGCGATTACTCAAGGGCGATTGTACTCGCAAAAGATAAAATGGAGGAATTGTCCGATAATCCGGTGCAGGACAGCGGAGATTTTGAAGATGGATTTAAATGGGAGTCGGAGGTGGATTCTTACAGGGAAAATGAGGAAAAAGCGCTGAGCTTGTTGAGATTAAAAGTGAAAGTATCGTGGCAGGGCGGAGTTGACAGGCCGAGGTCGGTTGAGCTTGTTAGTCTGAAGGCGGTTATGGATGAAGAAAAACTGTGAGAGAATAAGACGGACTTCTGTTTCGGGTTTTACCCTGCTTGAGCTCATTATCGCGCTGTCTATTTTAAGTATGGTCATTGTATTAATCGGCCGTGGTTTTCATCTGGGTCTCAATGCCTGGGAGAAAGGCGAGTCTGAAACAAGGTGGACCCAGAGGCTGCGGGTGTTGTCCGGTTTAATGTCTCAACAGCTTAAATCGGTTTATCCGTACAGGATGGAGATTGATGACGAAAAAGTGATATTATTCAAAGGCGAATCCGACTCTGTTTTGTTTGTTACCACATTGACGGATTCATTATATGGAGGATTTAAATGGGTAAGGTATTCTTTCAGGGAAGAGACCCTTATGTATAAGGAGGGCCTGTTGCCTGATAAAGAGCTGACTGGAGAAATAAGCGGCGATGATGAGATAATGGATACAAATATAGAAGAAGTCAAATTTGAATATTATTCCCCTGAAGAAGAGGAATGGAAAGAATCCTGGGATTTTGGAGAAGACCTTCCCGGCGCGGTCAGGGTAAAGATTTCTTACTTCCAGCCTTTTTTTATTAATTTACCTATGGGTACTAAAGATAAAGATGAGAATGAAAATGAAGTCTTCTGAGAGAAATAATCAGTTAAAGGAAGACGCAGGAGGCGTAGCGCTGATCCTCGTGGTCTGGGTAATGATTATCCTTGTGGCAATCGTTGGAGAATTTTCATATTCAATGAGGACCGAAATCAATATCACGAGAAATTTCAAAGAAGAGGCGCAGGCTTATCAGTTGGCCCTGGCGGGTATCGAGTCGGCAAAGTTTGAAATCCTTTCAGCCGAAAAACCGGCTGATATGTATGTTAATGAAAACGGTATCCTGCTTTTCAATCAGGATGAAGAAGAACCGGAGAGGAAAGATGAGCTGGGTAGCGGGACCCTGAAATATGATATTGTTGATGAGGAGGGAAAGCTTAATATCAACAAGGCGTCACGGGACCAACTGGAATATCTTTTTTTGGAGTCAGGGGTTGATTTCA
>JAUVPO010000031.1 GCA_030598625.1 Deferribacteres bacterium
AAGGCCGATTGGTCCGAATGCCTGCAGGGGTTTGGTTGAATAACTTTGCAGGAACTTGACAGTGATCAAGTCTAAAATTACCAGGAGGGTCCGAGAGATACCGTATTTTGATTTCCCGTGGCGTCTCGGGTGGTGAGTGGTCTCTATTTCTTTTATCTTTATTCCGTACCAGCTTGCAACCGCAGGGATGAATCTGTGCAGTTCTCCATACATATTGATATTTTTTACGACCTCTGCTTTGTATGCCTTTAGCCCGGACCCGTAATCACGGAGTTCAACGCCTGTAACCTTACTGATAAGACGGTTGGCGATTATTGAGGGGAATCTTCTGATTATAAAAGGGTCCTTTCTCTTGCGTCTCCAGCCATTTACAACATCATATTCACCGATTAAGGAGACCATTTTCGGGATATCCTTTGGATCATTCTGGAGGTCGCCGTCAATTGTAACAATAATATCCCCTTTCGCGTGATCGAAACCTGCTGCCCAGGCCGCAGCCTTGCCGAAGTTACGCCTGAATCTGAGCAGTCTTACCTTTGGGTCATTTTGTTCAAAGGGCTCAAGGAGATCCAGCGTCCTGTCAGTGCTTCCATCATCAATGAAAAGGAGTTCATAATCCCTGCTGTCCGCATCCATTACTGATTTAAGCGCATTATAAAGCTCTACTACGTTTTCCTCTTCATTATGCAGCGGTATCACGATGGAAACTAACATGTATCTTTCTCCTTGCTTAACATCCTATTTTAACAAAGCCTGCTTCTAATTCCAAAGGGGTAAAAAAAACCCTGCATGATGTGCAGGGTTTTTTTGAGTAATATGGCTCATTATATCTAAGCCTTTGAAACAAAAATCTGGTTATAGATAATTCTCATACTTTCTATTGCATTGACTTTGTAAGGATATATCCTGTACCTGTAAACATACCCCTTCCAGAACTTCCTTACAGTATTATACAGTGGACGGAGGGGCAGCTTTATTAAAACATTCTTAATTATCGGCATAAGCCATGGAAACTCAACAGCGATCCCTATTAAGTGCATGAGATTTTCAAGCTGCTTCCCGTCCTTCAGGTTCAGCGGTATTGTTCCATGGTATGTCTCTGGAGTTTTCGTGTCCGGACTGAAAAAGCCGTTCGCTATTGAATAGTCGTATATGGCTGTCTTGGGGTATGGTGTCATAAGAAAGACATCACAGAATGTAGGTTTGCATTTAACGGTCAGCGCCCATGTCTCTAAAGCTGTCTCCAGTGTTTCATGCGGAGCGCCTATAATATTGTACAGGGAGAACAGCACATTCCTGTCCCGGAGCACCTTGATCCCTTTTAATATCTGTTCCTTTGTCATTTTCCTGTTCAAAACTTCATTCCTGATAAAATCATTGCCTGATTCCAGCCCGATCCCAATGTAAAAAAGTCCGGCCTTGATCAGATCGTCAATGACTTCTTCCTTGATCGTTTCAGGCCTCATGAGGCAATAGAACGGGATCCCTATTTCTTTAGGATACTTTTCTGAAAATTCCTTTACCCACTTGGCATTTATAGAGAGTATCTCGTCCCTGAATATCAGATATTCGATCTTCGGATAATCTCTTTTTAACTCCTTCAGCTCTTCAATTACATTGTCTACACTTCTCTGGCGGAAGACGGGATCTCCCTTTAAGAGCATTTTGTGGAGCTGGTGGTTGTGGCAGTATGTACAGTTGAACGGGCATCCCTGGCTTGTCATCACCGTGGCCGTTCTTGCCAGACGGTAATCCGTATATTTGTTATAAATGCTTCTGTCCGGCGGAGGGAGTATGTCGAGGTCTTTTATCAGGGGGCGCTGTTCGTTTTTGTGTATCTTGCCGTCAGCCTTTACCCAGAAGTTCTTGACTTTTGTAACGTCTTCACCGTTTTTGAGTTTGTTTATGAATTCCGGCATTGCTTCAAAGCCTTCTCCCCTGCAGACAGCGTCTACACCGTCTTCTTCGATCATTTCCGGAGAAAATGTCACGTGGGGCCCGCCAAACATCGAATAGAATTTGAATTTGCTCTTTAGCCTTCTGTTCCAGTCAAGGTACTCAACATGTCCGCCGCTGAATGTGGTGTAGGCAACAATGTCGGGTTTGAATTCCTGAAAGGTTTTTTCGACCTCATTGTAACTGATACCGGCAATAGCTGTCTCATGCCCATCACGTTTAAGTACTGCCGATAACCACATCGGGCCAAAGGTGACAAAGCCACCGCTTAATAACATGGTTCTATCGATATGGGCGACAAATAGAATGCGGCTCATTATACTTAACCCCCTTAAATAGTGTGTAACTATATATAAAATTGAATAAAACTATAAATTTATTTTATTTTATTTCTTGTTTATTGTCAAGTTGGTTTATATTTTTATATGAGGCAATTCAATTATTTGACATGCTTGGTAATTTTCATTTACAATTTCTTCATAATCAAAAGAATTCCTCGAAACACTGTTTCATGGTTTCAATTGTTTTTGTCAATGCTAAGGCATAGTTTATTATCTTAAGGAAAAGGAGTGGAGGCAAATGGCAGAAGAAAATTCGGTAAGGTTTACGGGAGGTACCAAATATAAAAGGGTAATTCTCCTTGGAATGGATGGATTGGATCCAAAGATATTATCTCATTTAATGCATCAGGGAGAATTGCCGAATTTTTCTAAGCTGAGTCAAATGGGTTCATACCTTCCATTGGCCACAAGTAATCCCGCCCAAAGCCCTGTTGCATGGGCATCAATAGCTACGGGAAATAATCCGGGATATCACGGTATTTTCGATTTTTTAGGCCGGAGGGTAACGGACTATATGCCGGAGCTGGCAATATTGAAAATGAATCCCAGGAATATATTTGCTAAAAGAGAATCGATGTTCTTGCCGGTAATGCAGGGAAACGCTTTTTGGGATCATACGTCCGATAATGGTATTCCGTCAACTATTCTAAAATGGCCCATGACGTTTCAACCGAAACAGAACCGGTCAAGACTATATGCAGGCCTGGGAGTTCCGGATATAAAAGGCGGGCTTGGCAGGTATTGTTTTTACACAACTAAAAATATTGCTGAAAATGAAGAGGGGATTGAAAAAGTTGTAAAAGTTAAGCTGAACGGGAACCAGATAAAAACATATCTCGCGGGACCGAATATCGCGAAACTGAGAACAAGGGAAGAAGCAAAGGTGGATATGAATATCAGTGTTCCGTCGGATAATTCAAAGATAGAGATAAATATAGACGGCACGAAAATAAGGGTGAATAAGGGCCAGTGGAGTGAATGGGTCGAAGTTAAATTTAAACTTGGACTTATGAAGACGGCTACAGGGATAGTTAAATTTTATTTAAATCAGGCCGGTCCTGATTTTGAACTGTATATGACCCCTGTGCAGATAAATCCTAAAGATCCCGCTTTTGTTATTTCGAGCCCGGATGATTATATAAGGGAACTTGCCGGGGAGGTCGGACATTTTTATACCCTTGGCATGCCTGAGGATACAAAGGCAGTTGAAGAGGGAAGGACTGATGAAGAGGCCTTTATAACCATGTGCGATGAAATTGTTGAAGAACAGGAGAAAATGCTGTGGTACGAACTAAACAGGTTTAAGGAAGGACTATTAGCTTCGGCCTTTTTCTCTACTGACAGGATCCAGCATATCTTCTGGGTCACAAGGGATCCGGCGCATCCTCTTTATGATAAGGCATATGCTGAAAAGTATGGTCATGTAATTGATGATTACTACCGGAAGATGGACAGGATTCTCGGAGAGGTGATGAAGCAGGTCGACGATAAGACGGCAATCCTGGTTTTCTCGGACCATGGATTTTCCAGTTTCAGAAGAACAGTCCATATCAACTCGTGGCTGGTGCAAAACGGGTTAATGGCATTGACACGGAAAGTTTCCAGGGATGATAAGGATGGGGGAGGGCTTTTTCAGTATGTTGACTGGAAGAATACAAAGGCATATGCCCTTGGTTTCGGGAGCGTATATTTTAATATTAAGGGAAGGGAAAGGCAGGGCATTGTTGAACCGGGGGCAGGCGCTGATTCTCTTGCAAATAAGATTGCTGATGAACTGGTTAAATTAACAGATACAAAGGATGGACAATCTGTTGTCAGGAATGTTTATAAAAATAAGGATATATATTCCGGAAGTTGTATTAACAGCTCACCGGACCTCGTTGTTGGTTTTCAGGACGGTTACAGGTCATCATGGCAGACGGCCATCGGCGGTTCACCGGCAGCGATAATTGAAGATAATTTAAAGAAATGGAGTGGTGATCATATCGTAGACCCCTCAATCGTGCCCGGTATCTTATTGACGAATTTTAATATTAATGTGGAAAAATTGCATCAAATGGATATTGCGCCTACGGTCTTGTCCTGTTTCGGAATGTCTGCTGATGATATGGAGGGGAAAGCATTTTTATAAAATGATATGGATGGGATAAGACGGACTTGAAAGATAACTTCCTTTTGATAAGATTTATTTAATCCAAAAATACATTAGTTGTGCTGACGGATTCTTTTTCCATGTGATTCATGGTATTGCCGTTACCTTTTTTATAAATATCACATGTCTTGAAATTTTTACTGCATAAATATATTGCCCTTTCTATATCCTGACTGCTCATTTTTACGCAGTAACAGTCATTAAAAGGTTCATTGAGAAAAGGGCAGAGATTCTTATTTGTTGTTGCTTTTAACATACTTTCTCCAGGTGGCATTGTTAATAAACGTAAAATCAATATTTATGATTGATAAAAAGCAAGATGTATGCCAGAAAAACACAAAAGGTTGTCGGGGTTTTTATTGCTTGAAAATTAAAGGGTTATGATATGAAGACGGCCTGGTTTTATTTTATTCTGAAGCTGGAATATTGGTATTGCACAGAGGCATGCTGGCACAGAAATGTGACATGTCCCGATTTTGTGTTATATTTCGCCCGGCATGATCTTATATTCTTTGATCTTTCTATAAATGGATCGCCGGCTTATTCCCAGTAATTGAGCGGCCTTTGTCTTATTCCAGGCCGTTTTTTTAAGGGCCTCAAGGATTATTTGCGGGTCATTAACATGCCCGTCATTATGGCAGAAAATTTCTTTTACGGAAAAATTTGTTAATTCAGGGGGCAGATGGTCCACTGTAATTGTAGTCTGCCTGCAGAGAATAAAAGCATGTTCTATTGAATGCTCTAATTCTCTTACATTACCGGGCCATGGATAGTCCATAAATATTTTTTCTGCATCGGAGGAGATTGCCGTGATTTCTTTCTTGAATTTTTTGTTGAACTTTTTCAGGAAATAATCCGTTAAAAGCGGTATGTCTTCACGGCGTTCCCTGAGAGGCGGAAGAAATACTTTCATAACATTGAGACGATAATAGAGATCTTCCCGGAATTCACCGAGATGCACTTTTTCGGAGAGGTCCTGATTGGAGGCCGCTACAACCCGGACATCCACTTTCATTGTGTTTGAGTCGCCTACACGCTCAAATTCCTTTTCTTCAAGAACTCTAAGAAGCTCTACCTGTACCTTGGGGGATATATCAGCGATTTCATCCAGAAAAATAGTCCCACGATCGGCTATCTGGAAGCGACCGACTTTATCTTTAATAGCGCCTGTAAAAGAGCCTTTTACATGGCCGAACAATTCGCTTTCAAGCAGGTTTTCGGACAGGGCTGAACAATTCACTTTAACCATCTGATTGTTGCTGCGAGTTCCTTTGTAATGAAGGGCTTCAGCGACCAGTTCTTTTCCTGTTCCGCTTTCACCCGCAATCAAAACCGTTGTCTCGACATCGGCCAGCAACTCGATAAGAGAATAAATTTCCTGCATCTTTTCGCTTTTTCCTATAATTCTGTGAAACTGCTGCCGTTCATTCAGCTCCCGCTCCAGGTCGGTTAAACGCGTTTCATCCCTGACTACCATAATTGCCCCTGAGAATGAACCCTGGCTCTTCATAAGGGGAGACGTCATCAGTGTTACTACCTGTTCAGGACGATTTTTGAGTTGACATTCAAGACGGTTTACTTCAATAGACTGGTTTTTACTGGTGGTTTCCATAAGTGATTCAACGCATTTTATTCCGCATCTGTTTGGCAGTGAACTGAATGTCTTCCCAATGGCGTCGCGTGTAATGCCACATATTTTTTTGGCCGCTTCGTTCACTTCAAGCACTAATAAGTCCTTGTCTACAGTAATGATTGCGTCTTTGACACTCCTGAAAATGGCCTCAAGATTTGAGCGGTATTTTTCCCTTTCAACGATTACCGTCTTGTGCTGCAGGGCCACGTCAAGAGCATGAAAAAGATTGTCTTTTTGTATAGGCTTTGGGATGTAATCAAATGCGCCATATCGAATGGCTTCCGAAGCGGTGTCAATATTGGGATATCCGGTAATCATAATTACAGGAGATAGAATTTTCATTTTCTTTATCTCCCTCAGGACATCCAGCCCTGATTTACCTCTCAAGATGATGTCCGCAAATATCACATCAAAATCTGTTTCTGAAATACAGGCTATTGCCTCATCGAAGTCTTTGGCTGTAGCCACCTCATAGTTTTCAGCAGAGAGGAATTTATTAAAAGTAAATCTAATCCCTTCCTCATCATCGATTATCAGAATTTTGGCTTTCATGTTTATTAGCTATTGTACAGAATTAATGCCATCCGGCAAGGCCATCTGCCGGATTTAAGCAATATTTAAATTTCTTCGTCAATCGTTGCCGGCAGATCTATCGTTATTATTGTAAACTCACCTTCAACGCTGTTAATCATAAGCTTGCCGCCGTGTTCACTTATAATGCCGTGGCTGATGCTTAATCCCAGACCTGTTCCGATGCGGTTAGGTTTTGTAGAAAAAAATGGATTTATTACTTTATCGATTATATCGGACGATATGCCTGATCCACGATCACTGAATATAATGCGCACATATGGATCATTATTCAAGGTTGTTTCTTCATATGTGATTTCGAGTATTTTATTTTCATGTGTTCCGGGATATTTCTGGTTCAAAGCAAATCGGGAATTACTTATGATATTTAAAAAAACCTGCTGGATCTGCTGGGGGTGTACAGGGATTTTGATAAGCTTTGAGGGAATATTTACCTTGAAATTAATCCCGTCTTTCCTTATCTGGGCCGAAGTCAAAGAAAGCATGTCAGAGATAATTTCATGCAGGTATATAAAACTCTTTTCCTCTTTTCTGATCCTGGCAAATGAAAGCAGGCTTCTGACTATGGTTGCAATCCGGTCACTGTCTTTTATAATTCGACGTGCAATTTCGTCATCACGGTCTTCTTCTTTGAATTCGTCAATCAGTATCTGCGCGTAATTGATGATATTATTTATGGGATTGTTGATTTCGTGCGCCACCCCTGCTGCAAGCTCACCAAGTGATGCCAGGTGTCTGGTCCGCGTGGATCCCGCCTGTAAATTTACTTTTTCAGTTATATCTCTGGCTAACTCTATAACACTTTTTACCCTTCCGTTTCCATCTTTAATGGGAAATGCGCGTATGTCCCATATCCTTCCTTCAGAGGTCGTAATCTCGGCAGTTTCTTCTTTTCCTGAATTAAAACTTCTCATTGTCGGACAATTTTCACATGGAGAAAAAATATTGCAGCACCGGCTGTAACAGTATTGCCCGTTAAGTTCGGAGACATCTTTGCCGAATATAGCGGCGGCAGCCTTGTTTGCCCACATCATTTTTAAATCAGGGGACAGTTGAATAAGGTTATCGGGAATACCATTAAGAAGCGTATCAAATTCCTGTGACAGGTTTCTATACTTGGTTTCGCTCTTTTGTAAAGCTTCAACCGCTGTTTTACGCTCGTTAATCTCTTCTTTAAGTTGCTCGTTAATAATTCTTAATTCGGATGTTCGCTCTTCCACCCGCATTTCAAGTTCATCTTTGGCTTTCTGAATAGCTTCTTCCGCCCGCTTACGTTCCGTAACGTCCCTTGCAATATGAATTAATCCTATTAACTGATTGTTTCTGTCAAATCGGGGCATGGCCCTTATTTCGATAATCATCTTCAAATGAGGCTCAAATATTTCAAAGTTTGTGGGGATTCCTGTCTTGAGACAGTCGCAGCTCGGACATCCGTCAGGGGGACACTTCGCTCCATGATAATACTTGAAGCATTTATGCACTTTATTGCCGCCTAACACGGGCAACTTAAGTATTTTTTTTGCGGCCTTATTGGCATATATGATATTGAAATCCTTGTCGTGGACAGTGATCATATCCGTGATTGTATGGAATGTCTCTTCCCAATCCTGTCTTGATTGAAAAAACAACTCTTCCATTTCCTTGCGACTGGTTATTTCATAGAGAGTAAATTGAATTGTGTGATTGTTATGGTGGATGAAATGGTTTGAGGCTATTTCTACATAGACATCTGTTCCGTCTATTCGTATAAGCTTTGCTTCGAACGGGGAGACTTCAATTCCATCATTAATCAGCTGCTGAAAATTGCCTTTAACGGTATCCTGATAATCCGGATGCAGAAAATCTGTTAGCGGTCTTCCAAGAAGTTGTTCAGGATTTGCTGCGCCTAAAAGTCTGGTCCCGGCAGTATTAATAAATACAATCTTTCCGTTTGCCTGAGCGCCGATTGCAACGGGAGAAAGTTCTAAAAGCCGGCGGTATTGTTCATCCATTTCATATAATGGTTCTTTTATTTTAGATTTATATGTCATAAGTATGCTAAAGATTTGCTTATTGAAGTATTATATTATTTTACAAAATGCCGTCTTTTTTTACAATTTATTATTAAAAAGATCCTGAATCTGTCAGATATTTCGGGAAGTATAAAGGTGTGTTGAGGTGCTGTTTCAACAAGAGGGATTTACAGAATATATCTGCTTAAGTCCTCATCCTTGATAATATCGCTCAATTTTTCCTTTACGTATTTCGCGTCTATTGTTATGTCGACGTTTTCTAATTCCGGCGCTTCGAATGATATGTCTTCAAGAAGTTTTTCAAGAACAGTGTGAAGCCTTCTCGCGCCAATATTTTCCGTCTTTTCATTGACCAATGCCGCAGTGGAGGCAATCTCCTCAATTGAGTCGTCTTTAAACTCTATTTTTACTCCTTCAGTCTCAATAAGAGCGATATATTGCTTTATTAATGCGTTCTTGGGCTCACGCAAAATTCTGAGAAATTCATCTTTTCCAAGGGCGGCAAGTTCAGCCCTGATAGGAAATCTTCCCTGTAGTTCAGGTACGAGGTCGGAAGGCTTTGACACACTGAAAGCGCCTGCGGCTATAAAAAGGATATGGTCTGTTTTTACCGGCCCATGCTTTGTTGAAATCGTGGAACCTTCAACAATCGGTAGCAGGTCTCTCTGAACGCCTTCTCTTGATACGTCCGGTCCGTAGCTTGAACTTTTAGCAACAATCTTATCGATTTCGTCTATAAAAATTATTCCGTTCTGCTCAGTTTTTTCAATGGATTCCTTAACGACCTTGTCCATATCGATCAGCTTGTTTGCTTCATCCAGTTTAATAATACGGAGCGCATCGGGAACTTTGACTTTCTTTCTCTTGGACTTCTCAGGGAGAAAATTGCCGAGCATTTCTTTCAGATTAATCTCAAGTTCATCCATGCCGATATTGGAGATAACTCCGAAGGGAACTACTTTTTCACGAACTTCAAGGTCAATGTATCTATTATCAAGCTTCCCGTCCCGCAATCGGGTCCTCAGTTTTTCACGCGTTTCGCTATAATCCTGTTTGTCATCTTCAGGTAGGGCCTCTGTATCATCAACACGTATCTTTTTTTGAGGTCTCGGAGGTGGCAATAAAAGGTTAAGCACTTTCTCTTCTGCAAGATCCTGTGCTTTTTTCTGCACTTTTTCCATCTGCTCCGTTTTAACCATATTGAGCGCCAGTCCGGCAAGGTCTCTTATCATCGATTCAACGTCCCTGCCGACATAGCCGACTTCCGTAAACTTTGAAGCTTCAACTTTAATAAAAGGGGCCTGCGATAATTTTGCAAGCCTTCTTGCGATTTCTGTTTTCCCGACGCCTGTTGGTCCGATCATAAGAATATTTTTAGGCAGCACCTCGTCCTTTAAATCACCGGTAAGCAGTTGTCTTCTCCATCTATTTCTCAACGCAATTGCCACGGCCTTTTTTGCCTCGTTCTGACCGATTATATATTTATCGAGTTCTTCCACAATTTTTCTTGGTGTGAGATTGTTCATTTAACTCCTTTTAATGCTAATAAAATGCTGATGTTAGAGCTCCTCAATGGTAATTGTTTCATTTGTGTAGATACATATCCTTGACGTAATCTTCATTGCCTCTTCAACAATCTGTCGAGGCTCTAACTGAGTATGCGCTGTCAACGCTTTTGCCGCCGAGTGTGCATAGGGGCCTCCGGAGCCGATGGCCGCTATTCCGTCTTCAGGTTCAATAACATCACCGGTGCCGGATAAAATAAATGAATGCTCCCTGTCGGCAACAACCAGAAGCGCTTCAAGGCGTCTTAAGATCTTATCAGTTCTCCAATCCTTGGCAAGCTCTACTGCGGACCTTGTTATATTTCCTCTGTAAGTTTCTATTTTCCCTTCGAATTTTTCAAAAAGAGTAAACGCGTCAGCCGTTGCTCCGGCAAACCCCGCAAGAATATTATTGTTATACATGGTCCTGATTTTTTTCGCGTTATGTTTTAACACTGTCTGGCCAAGAGTTACCTGCCCGTCTCCGGCTATGGCGACTTTCCCGTTTTTTCTTACACAGAGAATTGTTGTTCCACGAAACATTATTGACTCCAATTATAACTAACTGTTTTCTTCTTTTGCCATAGGATGCGCCCTGTCATAAACTTCTGTAAGGTATCCAATATCCACATGAGTATATTTCTGGGTCGTTGATAGGGATGAATGTCCAAGAAGTTCCTGAATTGACCTCAGATCAGCGCCCTCATGAAGCAGATGAGTTGCAAATGTATGCCTGAGAGTGTGAGGACTGAGATTGCCCTTAAGGCTGATCATCCTGCTGTAATGTAATAATATACGTCTTACGCTTCTTTGTGTCAACCTGCCGCCGCGGCTGTTCAAAAATAAAGCCGGAGACTTATTCTTTAAGGAAATTCTTTCAGGAAGATAGTTATGTATGGCATCCGTTGCCTTGGACCCGATAGGGACTATCCGCTCTTTCCTTCCCTTGCCTTTAACCAGGATAAGGGATTCTTTGATATTAAGATCGCTTATATCAAGTGAAGTCAATTCAGATACCCTCAGGCCTGAAGAATAGAGAAGTTCAAGAATTGCCTTATCCCTTGTTGCCTTAAATGTATCGCCCTGAGGTTTGTCCATAAGTGTGAAGACTTCATCAATAGATAAAAAACGCGGCAGGGTCTTGGGGACTTTGGGGCTTGATACGAGTTTTGCCGGATTTTTTATCACGTATCCCTCTCTGTGGAGGTATTTGAAAAATGACCTGATAGACGCAAGTTTTCTTGAGATGGAGGATTTTTTCAGTTTTTTATGGTGCAGGGATGCAAGAAAACTCCTGATGTCAAGATTATCGACATTTTTGGGCTTCTTATCCAGAAAGAGAAAGAATTCATTTAAATCTTCAGTATATGCCCTTACAGTATGCGGAGATATCCCTTTAGAAGCTTTTAAAAAGTCAATAAATGTGCTTATGTGTTTTTCCAAGATTTGAAATTCCTTTTGATAATATTGTAAGTTTAATTTTATTATCTTGCAAGTTAATAGCAAATGAGTTAGAAGCCATTAATATTCTCATCTTCTTGTGCCTGTTTGCGCAATGATGCAAATATGAATTACTTATAGATACTATAAATATTTTTAATTTGACAAGGGGTCTGTTCTATAGTAATTATATATATAGAGTAATCTTAGTAGGGGAAAAATCTAAATCAGATATAATTGTATATCTTTATAAACTCCGG
>JAUVPO010000253.1 GCA_030598625.1 Deferribacteres bacterium
AAAGGAAATGTAAGCGTTGCAGAGGACATGTTTTCAAGGCGGCGGATATGGGAGGCAAGGAGGGCGGTATCGCCCGCCCTTTACCATATAAAGCCGACGAAGATAAACGAGGACATTGTCGTCCCGCGTGGACGAATTCCTGAAATGCTGCGCTCCCTGAGAGAAATATCAGAGCAATATAAGTTGATAATAGCAAATTTTGGACATGCCGGTGACGGAAATATCCATGTTAATATAATGACTGATAAAAATAATAAGGAGGAATACCAAAAGGCCGGGGAAGCGCTCAAGGATATATTTGAGGCGACTCTTAAGCTGGAAGGCACCATATCAGGAGAGCATGGTGTGGGACTTACAAAAAAACCGTATATAGGAATGGAGCTCTCCGGCACGAGTATTGAGCTCATGAAGGCAATAAAAAAAGGGTTTGATCCGGAGGGGTTGCTGAACCCGGGGAAGATATTTCCTGATGAATAATTGATTGACAATACTTAGAGGAAAGTATAAATTAAAAACTGGAATTATTTTTGACTTTAATTTTTACTCTGATTGGGCTAAAATATCACACCGTTTGAACGTAAAAATTCCGGGAATATATAGAAAAGGCGGGAAAAGTGACAATGAAACTGATTTTAAAGGAAGACGTAAAGAACCTTGGCGTAATGGGCGCTGTTGTGGATGTAAAGAACGGATACGGCAGAAACTACCTGATACCGCAGAACCTTGCAGTTGAGGCAAACCCCAGAAATATAAAGCAATTTGAGCATCAAAAAAAGATTATTCTTGTAAAGGCCAGGAAGGTTAAATCAGAGGCCGAAGATTTTGCCGGTAGACTGTCTGCATTGAAGTTGAGTATAGGGGTCCGCGCCGGAGACGAGGACAAGCTGTTCGGTTCTGTAACCACAATGGATATAGCGAAAGCCATATCGGACCAGGGAATTGAAATCGACAGGCGCAAAATAATCCTTGAGGAGCCCATAAAACGACTCGGCACATATGAAATACCCATTAAAGTTCACCAGGATGTAACCGTCTCCGTTAATGTAGAGGTTAAGCAAACCGATACAACGGAAGCTTAGGAGCATTTAAGTGCTTGAGCCTGTCCGTAGTGAAAAAGGAATGAAAGGCGGGTCAGGACATGCGCCTGTAAACCTTGACCGTTTGCCGCCCCAGAATCTTGAAGCAGAGCAAGCTGTTCTCGGAGCTGTGCTGCTTGAAAACGAGGCAATTGCCGCCGTAATAGAGAGTCTGACCCCCAACGACTTTTACAAGGAAGCCCACAAAAAGATATTTATCGCGATGCTTGATCTTTACGAAAAGAACGAGCCGATTGATTTGATAACCCTCACAAATCAACTAAGCAAAAAGGAGCAGCTTGAGGGGATAGGCGGCGCGTCTTATTTAAGTTCAATTGTAAGTTTGGTGCCGACATCCGCAAATGCCAGGTACCATTCAAAAATAGTAAAAGAAAAAGCGATCCTGAGAAATCTCATTGTTACGGCAACCGAGATCGTGGCTTCCGGCTATGACACTGAACAGGATGTGCACGAACTTCTGGACCTGGCAGAGACCAAGATATTCAGTATTTCGGAAAAGGCGGTAAGGCAGACATATGTCCATATAAAAAATGTGGTGAAGGATACAATTGAGCTTGTTGACAGGCTTTTCGACAAGAAAGAACATATAACGGGGCTGGCCACCGGATTTTCGGACCTTGATGAGGCCACAACAGGCTTTCATCCCGGAGACCTGGTAGTCATTGGCGCAAGGCCCGGTATGGGAAAGACCGCTTTCTGCCTGAATATAGTCACACATGCCGCTATTGAAGAAAATGTCCCGATAGCTCTTTTCACTCTCGAAATGACAAAAGAGCAGATTGTCCTGAGGATGTTGTGCTCCGAGGCGGAAGTCGATTCAAAGGCCGTGCGTTCGGGATATCACAGCAAGGAAGATTACAGGAAACTCGTGAATGCCGCGGGCAGGCTTTCTGAATCCCCTATATATATAGACGATTCATTTAATTCAATACTTGATATCAGGGCAAAGTCGAGGAGGCTGAAGGCTGAACACGGGTTAGGTCTTATTGTTGTTGATTACCTGCAGCTTATGAGCGGGGCCGGTACGCATATCGCGAGAGAACAGGTTATTTCGGAGATTTCGCGCTCATTAAAGGCCCTTGCAAAAGACCTGTCCGTTCCCGTTATTGTCATAAGCCAGCTTAACAGGAGTTGTGAGTTGAGAGGAGAAAATAAGAATCCGATAATTGCCGACTTAAGAGAGTCAGGCGCGATAGAGCAGGACGCTGACACAATATTGTTTCTTTACCGGGATGAGTACTATAAGAAACAGGATTCTCAGGCTAAGGGCATTGCCGAACTGGACATAGCAAAGCAACGGAACGGACCGACAAAGGTGATTAAACTCGCGTTCCATGAGAAATATACAAAGTTTAACAACCTTGCCGATCAGGAATATCGTGAGTTTTGATAATGGCCAGGTGTTAGAGCCGGATTATTAAAAAAATGAAGCGCAGACCCGCTGTTGCCGGACAATTTTATCAGTCTTCACCTTCAAAACTCTCTGAAGAGGTCCGGGAATATATTAATGATGAAGTCAAAAAAGAACATGCAACCGGCATTGTTTCTCCTCACGCGGGACTTATGTATTCGGGAAGGGTCGCGGGAGCGGTTTATTCCGGGATTGAATTTCCGCAAACCTTTATCCTCATCGGTCCCAACCATACGGGCATTGGACGCGCAGTCTCTATAATGTCTTCCGGCTCATGGCAAATGCCTACCGGAGAATTGCGGATAGATGAGAAAATCGCAAATAAAATAAAACAACACTCCGTGGTTGTCGAAGAGGACATGTCGGCCCATTCGATGGAACATTCTCTTGAGGTCCAGCTGCCGTTTATACTTTATTTTTCTACTGAAGCGGCGATTGTCCCGGTTACCATGATGTCTGACTCGCTGGATGTTTGCAGGGATGTCGGCGAAGCTATGGCTATCGCGGTCAAAGATGCAGAGTATCCGGTTACGATTGT
>JAUVPO010000127.1 GCA_030598625.1 Deferribacteres bacterium
GGGACTCTCCATCCTTTAGCAAGGTATAAGACACGAACAGTCCCGACTGGTCTTCAGGCCGCAAAACAATACGTTCATCGTCCGAGTAAACTCCATCCATATTCCTGTCAAGATAGACCTCATCGATGAAGCCACCCCCATCGCGTCCGCAAATAACCCTAATCACCCCTGTATTAAACTCAATTTCTTCAGCAAGGAGCAAATCAGGGGAGCATAGCCCAAAAATTATGCTTAACAGCGGAATGATCAAATATGGACTAATGATCGACGAACAATTCATAACTCTTTTTTTATGAAAATACAAGCTAATCAAAATTTCTCAAGACAATAGAATCGCGCCGGAAAAATCATAATAATTTTTGTGAGAAAGCCGTTATCGGAAATTCACCCTGAAAAAAGGACTCATAAAGCGCCCTATACTTATCCGTCATTTGCTGGATGGAAAATTTATCTACTGCCCGCTGTCTGCCGTTAAAACCATGTTCTCTCGCAAGAGAATCGTTGTCCGCGTATCTGCAAATAAAGTCAGCAAGCTCCTTGAAGTTACCCGACGAAAAGAAAAAACCGGTTCTTCCCTGATCAACCAATTCAAGATTGCCTCCAACATTACTTGCTATTACAGGCAATCCCGACGCCATAGCTTCCAGAATGGTATTTGATATGCCTTCCGCAATGGAAGGAAGCACATACACATCCATGCAGTTATATAACTGAATCATGTCATTACGTTCACCTGTAAACTTAACACCGTTAGAAACGCCAAGTTTCCCCGCGATTAATTTAAGATCTTCTCTTAACGGACCTGTCCCAACAACAATCAATGCTAACTTCTTGCCGTTGTTTCGCTGACAGGCAATTTTAAATGCCCTCAATAGCGTCTCATGATCTTTAACCGGGTCAAGCCTTCCTACCGATCCAATTACAAATGTGTCAGGCGAAAGTCCTAACTCTGATTTTAATTGTTCTTTATTCCCGGCCGGCTTGATATAATCCGCATCAACACCATTAATTATTTGTGTTACTTTTGCCGGAGTGATACCAACATCATGGATAAGCCAGTCCCGCAACTCATTCGATACCGTAATAAATTGGGATACCCATGGACTTAAAGCCTTCCTGATTATTTTTCTTTTAATATTTCTGCCATCAGGATCGCCTGCCTCTCTTCCATGCTCACCGTGTATGACAATCCTCTTTCCCGCAAGCCTGGCCCCTATTATTCCGTCAATTGCAGACCAGTTTCTTGTATGGATAATGTCCGGTTTTACTCTATTAATTAATCTGGCAATTTTAAGAGAGATGAGATAGTCTCTTCTTTCGCCTTTTTCAAGAGCAAATATGGATACGGGCTGTTTTATTCTTTCAGCCATCGGCCCGATTGAATCAGTACAACATATTGAATGCGTAAACATTTGCGCGTCAAGGTTATTTATCAAGTTTACAACCCCGTTTTCGAGTCCGCCGACCTGAAGGGAATGCAGGATATGCAGCACCTTGATTTTCACTTTTCTTTTTCCAGTGTAATAACGGATACAAAATAACCGCCAACCTGATTAACGGGAATATCTCCGCTCCTCCACCCCTCAGGAAGTCTCTTCTGCGCCGGAAATCCGGGCGGAGCTTTATGCCTTCCATCATCCGCGTTAGAAGGCAATATATCCAAATACCTCATTGCATTTACAGATTCATCATAGGGATCCCAGATAATTACCGACGTTGTCAATGTATCTCTTTTCGCGATAATTTTATATTTCTTAGCCCTTATAGCCTTAGCCCGTCCAAGCATTTCCGGTTTAATATGATGAACAAGTTCACCCTTCCAGCTCTGCCCTGCGGAGATTACAATTTCCTCTTGCTTATCAATTACTGATTCGCCGTCTTTATTAACAAGTTCGACAACGCCTACTCCGCCATCACCTCCCGTAACACGCTGCATTCTTCTTGGCGCCGCAAAGCCGTTTGTCAACGTATGAGCGCCATGGAGGATGTTTCTGTGAACACCGATAAAGCTGCTGATAAAGACCCGATACTTTCTGTTTCTCGCAGTCGGGTTTTTTATGATAACAGGCGCTCTGACATCGCCCCCTCTGTGAGATATTTCAGTCTTGATAAAATCTCTTTCAAAAACGGCGACCGGTTTTATATAAAGCAGCTTTAATTGGTCAATTTGTAATTGCTCCTCCTTTACAATTTTAGGGAAGAAATGGAATTGAAGTTGCCTCACTGATGGAAAAAATTTTATTTCATCTGTCGTGCCTCTTGCCGCATAAAAATGGTAGTAGTAACGACTTTGCTGAAATGCTGAAGGAGTAAGAACTACATTTACCCATTTTCCCGAGGCCCGGGTGTTAAATCCAAAATTTGAATACCCATGCATCATGGAGTCGGTTGCCAGCGAATTATTGGACCTGCCGCCTACCTTATCATCCCCGAACTCCCAGTGGTAAGTCCAGATACCGAAAGTTACTTTTTTTTTGTCTCTATTTATCAGTGCACTTTCAGGATCCAGTTTTATCCAGAAAGACATGGCATTGGGCCCGTCTGCTTTATACTCCGGACGCCTGGTGGCCAGATACATCCGTCTGACCTTTCCCTGAAAAAACAAATCCCTTTTAGCAGGAGAATTTTTTTCGGGGATTGGAAACTTAAATAAAGCGCTTGATTTCGTTCCCTCAGCGCCATCATTGACAACATATCCCCTGAATCTGTCTGCCTTTCTGAATCCCATACGATGTTTTGCCTCACTGCACGGGATGCCGTTCTCAAAATCAGCAAGCATGACCTCTTGAGTTATCGCATGCGAGCCATAAGGAACAAAAACAAGAAGTAATGCCAGCAAGGGCAACTTCAATATTACCGACATTAACTGATTCCCCCGGACAGTACTCTTTTGCTACTCACGGCAAAGGCTGCTTCTCTTTCAACAAACACTTGCATTATTACGATCATCGCCACAATATGATAAAAAAGGTCAAAATAAGCCCTGCCAAGAAATGTTCCGCCAATCACAAATGCAAACAGACTCAATTGCAACATATCTGCATAATTATTAACCCAACTCAAGTTGATATTCTTTTCCGCGTATCTCTTAAGCCTTCGCGTACCTGTCAGTGCGAATAAAATAAGCGCTATGAACATCCCAAAAGCAAGAAATCCATGCTCTCCCATAATTTCAAAATATATACTGTGGACATCATGAACATTATTAGGATCCGGTGCATATCTAACAAAAACAGGCCAGATAAAGGTCTCAAACCCGCCTCCTGTAAGCGGTCTGTCTTTCGCAAGATTCCAGGCTGTTTCCCATGCATTTATCCTGCCCATTGCCGAAGCGTCTTCTTCATACGTCTGGATAGTCTCCATTCTTTCAAACCATTGATCCGGGATATAGGCAAAAGCCGCGAATAAAATTATCAATACCAATACAGCTGCCAAAACTTTTTTCTTCGATTTCACCAATAAAATAAATAACATACCTGCCAGCGTTAAAAATCCTCCCCGTGAGAATGTAAATATTATCGCTATAAAACTTAATCCCAGCGCAATCCACATAATCAGTCTCATCCATTTATGTTTTTCTTCCCTGGCAAGGTAATAAAACATTGGAAGAACCATACTAAGAGCGAGGGCCAAATCATTGTTGTCCTCGAAGAATGACCGGGCTGGTCCAAAAACATGATACTGACCGCCTGTGAGAATACTGAAGAGACCACCCTTGATCCCATAAAATCCGATTGAAAATGCGATTACCGTAACAAGATATTTCAGTTTCACTTCATTATTGATCAGGGAAATCGTGACAAGGGTCATGGCCAGGATCTTGATGACTTTCTCCCATTGAAACCATGCCGCCTTCGGATTAAAAGCGTAAAAATTGGTAAGTGTAAAATAACATCCCAGAAGTATTATCAGTATCGTTTCTCTCTTTAATGGAAGAGACATCCTGTCTTTGGTAAAAAGGAGTCCTATAAGTGTGGTGATAGCCACAATTTTAGCAAAGGGATATTCATAAGCAGCGGACCATGTTAACCGGTGCGGGTTCATGTAGCTTATCCATGAGAAAACCAGAACACCAATCCATGGCCTCATGAAACAGACAGGAAGGCTTCCAAATATTATTGTGAATAAAAATATATCCCTCATCAGTTAATTATCTTTCAGATCCATTGAGCATTTCCTTATAAAGATCCCTATATTCACCTGCAACATGACTGATCGAATATCTGCTTTCTATTGACAGCCTCGCCTCTATGCCGACCGAAGTTCGAAAAGTCAAATCATTAAGCTTTTCCAGTCCGCTATGGAAAGATGCCGGTTCCTTACTGTTAAAAAGTATTCCATTCCTCCCATTAATAACATCTTCCGCTCCGCTTATATTGCTTACCAGACATGGCAATCCCGATGCCATAGCTTCCAGAACTACATTTGGCATTCCCTCATTCACCGAAGGCAATATAAACGCGTCTGCTGTTTTGTAAAGTTCTTCAATGTTATCCGTATATTCCATGAAACGCAGCGCATTTCTTAATATTTTTTCATTATCTTTGAGAGCGTTGTAAAATTGCCTGTTTTTATCTTCCCGGCTGACGGGACCGACAATCAATAGAAGGCCTGAATTATTCTCAGCCACCTTCCTCCATTCATCAATAAGCCATTTAACATTTTTTCGTTCATCAATGACCCCAGCATAGAGGAATATTATCCTGTCTTCAGGAAGTTCATGCTTCTTTCGTAATGCAATCTTGTCCTGATAACTAACCGGACAAAATCTTTCTGTATTTACTCCATTGGGAATTTCTCTTATTTTATTCTCCGGAAATTCATAAGACTTCAATTCTCCTGTAATTTTTTTACTTATTGATATATATCTGTCAATCTGTGAAATAAATTTCTTATGAAGCCATCCGCTCTTGCCTTTCCCAATTCCTTTAAGATCATTATCAGAGAGACTTATTTTTGCCAGGCTTTTTTTTCCGAGAAGCTTTGAAAGAGGACCTATGAAACTGTTGCGAAGATAAGCTCCGTGAGAATGAACAATGTCAAATTCTTTGCGCTTTTGCTTCAAAAGACTCCACATGTTTTTCCATAGCGCTAATTCTCCGTATTTACCTTTTCCCTCGTTAATTCTATATACTTCAAAGCCATCTACTTCATCGTTTACGGCAAGTTCATCATGATTTACTGTGATAAAAGTTACCCTTACATCTCTTTCTTTTAGTTTTTTGGCAAGGCTTATTGCCTGTATCGCTGAACCACTGTACTGAGGAGGGAAATAATATGAGAACATATACACTGAAATTTTTTTCCGCATAAACAAACCAGGTATCGCTTAAAATTTATTGCATGAATAACGCCTTACATCTATATGGTACCGAATATTTTTTATACCGGTAAAACTCGTTTCACAACTGATAATGTCTCAGAAACCATGTCTGAAAAACAATTAAATTCAAAATCTTAAATCTAAGAGAAGTGTCACCATTCATGTATCTATTAACATAATCTTTAACAACTTGACCGTTAAAGAATCCATGCCGCTTCAACGTGTCAGAGTTTAAATTTTCCCTGATCATTTCAAAGTTATTGAATTTCAAAAGCAGTTCAAACGGGAAATTAAACCCCTGCTTTGATTTATTCCATAACGCCTCCGGCACATGCCTGGACAGCAGCTCCCGAAGAAGACGTTTTGGAGCTCCTTTTTTATATTTATAACTGTCAGGCAGTCTTTTTACAAAGTTAACAACATCCTTATCCCAGAAAGGAAACCTGACGGTCAAATCACATAAATTTGCCATTTCATGGATCCTGTCATCCGGCATATTTGATAAAAGGACAGAATAAAGATTTAATGCATTTGATTTGGAATTCTTATTAAAGACCTTATACA
>JAUVPO010000172.1 GCA_030598625.1 Deferribacteres bacterium
GGAGGTCGCAATGAATACTGTCGCCGTCGTGGGAGGCGTTACAGCCATTTTTGCCGCTACCATAGCGCTTGTACAAAATGACATTAAGCGTGTCATAGCATATTCCACTATAAGCCAGCTTGGATATATGTTCCTTGCCCTTGGTGTGGGCGCGTACTCAGCCGGGATATTTCACTTATATACTCACGCATATTTCAAGGCCCTGCTCTTCCTGGCTTCGGGCAGTGTTATTCACGCCCTTCATCACGCCAAACATGATGACGAGCAGAACATGCAGAAGATGGGCGGGCTTAAAAAACACATGCCGATAACTTACTGGGTCTTCATTCTTGCCACGCTGAGCATAACCGGTATTCCGTTCCTTTCAGGCTTCTTTAGCAAGGACGAAATACTCTGGAGGGCATACCTTGGTGGAGACCTCGGTAAATTCCTCTGGTTCCTCGGCACCCTTGCGGCGCTTTTGACCGCGTTTTATTCCTGGAGATTAATATACCTGACGTTCCACGGCAAGTTCCGGGGGAAACATGAACAGGAGCATCATATCCATGAGTCACCGCCGGTAATAACCGTTCCATTGATGTTCCTTGCATTCGGAGCGGTGTTTGCGGGCTATGTCGGAATCCCGCCGATTTTCCTGGAACACGGTGACAGGATCGGAGAGTTCCTGGCGCCGGTGCTCGGACATCCTGAAGGGCACGGGACCCATGCAGAGGAATATTTCGTTATGGGCGCCTCTATAGCGGTCGTTGCGGCAGGATGGATCCTGGCTTTGGTAATGTATATCAAGAAGACGGAACTGCCTCAGAAATTGGGGGCCATGTTCCAGCCGATTCATAAGCTTTTGTTCAACAAGTACTATATAGATGAACTTTACAGCCTTACTATTGTTCAGCCTGTGTTAAGGTTCTCAAAGACGATCGTCTATGGTTTCTTTGACGCAATAGTGATAGAAGGGATTGTTAACGGCGTACCGGCCCTGATAGGCGCGTTCAGCAGGAGACTGCGGACAATACAGACAGGGCTCCTTTCCAATTACGGACTGGTCATGGCAGTGGGCGTGATTTTTATAATCTTTTTTATGGTTTTCTGGAGATAGGTAAATGGAAGACGTAATTTTAAACCAGCTTGATTATCCGATCCTCACCTGGACGGTGTTCCTGCCGGTAATAGGGGCGTTTATCATCCTGTTGATGCGGAACGCGACACTTATAAGGTGGAGCAGTCTCCTCATAACCATTGCCACCTTTGTCATATCACTGCCCATCCTGACAAATTTTGATAAGACTACATACAAAATGCAGTTTGGAGAACAGTACGCGTGGATTCCTTCATGGGGAATTAATTATTCCATAGGAATAGACGGAATAAGCATCCTCTTTGTTTTTCTGACAACAGTTCTCAGCATTCTCTGTGTCCTCGTCTCGTGGAAGTCTGTTGAGACGAAGGTGAAAGCATTTCACATTGCGATCCTTGCAATGGAGACGGGCATGCTGGGAGTGTTTGTGGCGCTTGATTTCTTCCTGTTTTATCTCTTCTGGGAAGCGATGCTGATCCCGATGTTCATCTTAATAGGAGTATGGGGCGGCCAGAACCGGGTCTATGCCGCTATAAAGTTCTTCCTCTATACGCTTGTGGGAAGCCTGCTGATGCTTGTCGGCATTGTGGTCCTGTACTATCAGGGCGACAGGACCCTTGATATCCTGGTATTAAGCAGTCTCCAGTATCCGCTGAAACTGCAATACTGGCTGTTCCTTGCCTTCTTTGCGGCCTTTGCCGTAAAGGTGCCGATGTTTCCCTTTCACACGTGGCTGCCTGACGCCCATACAGAGGCGCCGACTGCGGGCAGTGTCATTCTGGCCGGCGTGCTGATTAAAATGGGCGCTTACGGATTTTTGAGATTTTCCATGCCCATGTTTCCCGATGCGACAATGTTCTTTCTCCAGCCGATATTAATACTTTCCATTATCGCGATTATTTACGGCGCCCTTGTATGTTTCGCACAGAAGGATTTTAAACGCCTTATCGCTTATTCAAGCGTCAGTCATATGGGCTTTGTCACGCTCGGTCTGTTTGCGCTTAACACGCAGGGGATCGAGGGCGGAATACTGCAGATGTTGAACCACGGTATTATCACAGGGGCCATGTTCCTGATGATCGGGATGATTTATGAAAGGACTCATACGAGGGTAATTGCCGACTACGGAGGTTTTGCCCGATTTGTCCCCTGGTATGCCGGGTTTTTTATCATTCTTACTCTTGCGTCAATAGGCCTTCCCGGCACTAACGGTTTTATAGGAGAGTTTTTGATAATATTCGCCGCCTTCAGGGCGGAAATGATCCTGGGCGTGCTTGCGGCCACGGGAATCATACTCGGGGCGGGTTATATGTTGCGCCTCTATCAGGATATCTTTTTCGGGACCGGCAATCCCGATTATGAAGCATCGGGACATCATCCCGTACGGGATTTAAGCATCAGGGAGGTTATCACTCTAATTCCTCTTATTGTTCTTATCTTCTGGATAGGGTTTTATCCGGATGCCTTTTTGAGTTACATACATGCTTCAGTAGAACATCTGATTGAACAGGTTAATCAGACTGCTTACGCAGGACAGGAGAACCTGATAGCAAAATATATTGGGGAGATCTTTTAATGGATACGGGATTCAGTATAAGCTTGCTGGACATAAGACCTATAGTACCGGAGATTACCATGGTATGCGCCGGCCTGATACTGCTGCTGCTTGACCTTGTCGTAAGAAAAAAGGAAGTGGTGGCATTTGTGGGGATTGTCGGCGCTATTGTAGCTTTATACGGAACATTCAAGCTTTACGGTTTAAGCGAACCGCAGATCGCTTTTTCGAACATGTTTATACTGGACGGGTACGCCAACTTTTTCAAACTGATATTCTATCTCAATGTTATTATGACAATAGGTATCTCCGTTAAGTATATGAAAGTAGAAAAGGCGTCTTACGGTGAATACTACGCGCTTCTACTTTTTTCCACCACGGGCATGATGATAATGGCATCGGCGGGCGACCTGATAGTCCTTTATCTCGGTCTTGAATTAATGGCCCTTTCCACTTATATACTTGCGGGTCTTCTAAGGGGACAGACGCGGTCAAACGAGGCGGCGCTGAAGTATTTTTTCCTTGGCGCTTTTTCATCGGCGTTCCTTCTTTACGGGATTGCCTTAACATACGGTATTACGGGAACGACAAACATCAGTGATATTGCCGTATCATTACTTACACTGGATATTGTCGGCAACCCCGTAACCATGCTCGGTATTATATTCATAATAGTGGCCTTTGGATTCAAGATCGCGCTTATACCGTTTCACATGTGGGCGCCTGATGTTTATGAAGGCGCTCCCACTTCGGTGACCGCGTTTATGTCCGTCGGTCCGAAGGCAGCCGGATTTGCGGTGCTCGGAAGGGTGCTGTTTGACGCATTCGGCGTTATGCAAGTGCAGTGGGTAAGCATACTGATTCCACTGGCCGTTCTCACTATGGCGGGTGGAAGCATCATCGCCCTCGCGCAGACGAATATTAAAAGGATGCTTGCATACAGCTCTATCGCTCACGCGGGGTACATGCTTCTTGGTATTATTGCGGGCACATCCATAGGACTTACAAGCACGGTTAATTATTTAATGATATATCTGTTTATGAACATGGGGGCCTTTGCGATCGTGATAATGATGCGAAGGGAAGGGTTCCAGGGCGAGAATATAGAGGATTATATGGGGCTTGCCAAAGATCACCCCCTTGCCTCCGCATTGATGCTTGTCTTTATGTTTTCCCTCGCCGGAATTCCGCCGACCGCGGGATTTATCGGCAAGTTTTATGTATTTATGGCGGCCATTCATGAAGGCTATACATACCTCGCTATCATTGCCGTTGTCTTCAGCGCCGTCTCCGCGTTCTTTTATTTAAGGATCGTTGTTTACATGTATATGAAGGACCCGAAGGAATCCGTGACATTGACGACATCGCCTTCCCTGAGCATAGTTCTCGCGGTTACGGCAATGATGGTCCTTATCCTCGGTATTTTTCCGTCAATCCTGCTGAACTTAGTCAGGTATTCGATCCTCGGTTGAATTTAAACGGGTTGGACCGTTTTTTTTCATTTTTTTGCAAACATACCTTGTCTTGAACTTGCCTGGTGTTTTATAATTACAGTCTGTAAATAACCGACCTCGATATTGCCGAAGTGGTGAAACTTGGTAGACACGCACGGTTGAGGGCCGTGTGGGGCAACCCATGGGGGTTCAAATCCCCCCACCCCCCCTTTTCTAAAGGGGGGCTTTAATAAAAGATACATTTGTGAGTTCTTTGTTTTTTTCTTTTTTACTCCCCTTTGATTGTTTTAGGGATGGTTCGGGACTGAACGCGTTAAGAATTCAAAAGTGTCTGACCGAAGGGAGTTTTTTGAATTTAGCGGGCAGGCCTGAAACAGTCCGTAAAGAAACAATCACCGGGGCGCATTTTTTTGGGTACTTTTTTTGTGCGTGCAACAAAAGTACCCGGGGTTTGGGGCAGAGCCCCATATGTAATCAATGAGTTTTTTCTTTCTGCTATGCTGTCCCGTA
>JAUVPO010000199.1 GCA_030598625.1 Deferribacteres bacterium
CGACATTCCCGCCCAAAGTGCAGAAATTCATACTGGCGGGATCAGGGGGATAAAAAAGCCCTTTTCCCTCCAGTTTCTCCTGCAAATGACCATTGATAACACCGGGCTCGACAGCGGCCACCATATTTTTTTCATCAATATCAATTATCCGGTTCATCCCCTCAAGAGAAAGAATTACCGTGTCTTTCAAGGGAACGGCCCCGCCTGTCATGCCCGTGCCCGCGCCCCTCGGTATAACCGGCACCTTACTATTAAAAGCCAACGAGGCAGCTTCTGAAACCTCCTGCGCGCTTCCAGGCCTCAGCACCGCTGACGGCATACCGTCTATAGAAGAGGCGTCAAATCCATAACAGAAAAGGTCCTCTTTGTCCGTCAGCACCCTGCCCGGAAGTATGCCTTCAATCTTTTTCCTGAATTTCCCGAATTCCATTATGATTTCATTATACCTCAATCGGGGGAGTAATTTTGCGCGTTAAGCGTTCCAGGTTCCACATTCTCATTGACCGTTTATACGAGAAACGTGAAATAGTTTTTTCAACCTGCAGGTTCTGAAACACAGGGTCGTCCAGTAAATTCATTAAAACCGGGAAACAATTTTTTTAAGATTTTTGCAGGAAATGCCGTTAAGTTTACATTGTAAACCTGAAATTGTAACGTTTGATTTTTTTTAGGGACAAAATGAAAATGACGGATAATCACGCAACACGTGTCCTTATAATCGAGGACAATCCGGACGACGTATTTCTGTTGCTGGAAAACCTGGCCCATGCCGGGACCACATTCACGAATTTTGAGCTCGCCGGCAGTCTGTCGGAAGGGCTGAAATATTTATCTGAAAAGGATGTGGACCTTGTGCTTCTGGATCTCTCCCTCCCCGACAGCCGCGGACTCGATACCTTTCAAAAGATAAATAATCAGGCTCCGGATGTCCCGTTCATCATTCTGGCCGAACCGGACATTGAAGATATCGCCGTCAATGCCGTCCAGAACGGGGCCCGTGATTATCTGCTGAAGGGAAAAGCGGACGGCGACCTGCTTGCGCGCTCAATACGTTATGCCATCGAAAGCAATGAAACCGCGCAAAGTTCTTTATGAAAGAGAACCGGGGATTTTCAATGAATTTGCATCCCTGGCATTCAGAGAATATATTGATACAAAGAAATTGCGTGATGCGCAGGCAATGTCAATAAAGCATTTTTTGCGTGAAAGAGGGATGGCATGAGTCCGGTTGAAAAAGAAGTTATTAGAAGGAAGATAGCAGTTATTATTGAAAACCTGAAGGCCCTTGAAGCTGTAAAAGATATTACAATTGAAGAATACAGGGATGATATTTATAAGAGAAAAGCAACGGAAAGGCTTTTGCAGGAATTGATAGAGGCCGCAATTGATATAAATACTCATATAATTGTTCAAACGGGAAACAGGGTGCCGGATGATTATTTTGAGAGTTTTATCAAAGCAGGAGAATATAACATCATACCAAAATATATTGCGGGAAAACTCGCCCCGTCTGCAGGCTTACGGAACAGGTTAGTGCACGAATATGATTTACTTGATCATTCCAGGATCCTTGAGGCGGTAAAAATTGCAGAAGACCTTTATCCCCGCTATATAAAAGCCATAGAGGATTATCTTTAGTGCGAAGGATATGATTTTAGATAAGACAGAGGTTTTTTATGAAAAAACATTCTATTAAAATACGCATCCTCATTCCTCTGATAGTGTCACTAACGGCTTTGCTCATCGGTTTCGTCTTCGACATTTATCAGTCCAAGCAAAAAGACCTTACTTCGGAGTTAGAGAGGAAAACGAAGGCAGTTTCCGATGTCCTTGAGACGGAACTGAAAGACGATGCCTACATGATGATGGCCGTGATGAAGACACTCAACGAGAACACACATCTGAAACCCGCTTTTCGTGCAAGAGACAGAAAGAAACTCCTGACTTTGACGGAACCGTTATTTGACCGGCTTCGCTCTGACCATAGAATTACCCATTTTTATTTTACCGATCCACAACGCACCAACCTTCTGCGTGTTCATAAACCTGAGAAATATGGTGATTTAATCGACCGGTACACAATGCTTGCGGCTGAGAGGACCGGTAAAACTTCCTACGGGATTGAACTCGGGCCACTCGGGACATTCACTCTGCGGGTGGTACAGCCGTTTTACGATGATCAAGGGCTGATCGGCTATCTTGAACTCGGCGAAGAGATCGATCATTTAATCCACAAAGCACGTAAGATCACAGGCACGGAACTCTTAATTGTCATCAACAAGAAATACCTCAACCGCGAAGACTGGGAATCCGGAATGAAGATGCTCGGCCGCAATGCATACTGGAATCAATTGCCTAACAGAGCAATCATTGCGCAGACATTGGAAGAGCTTCCTGACGGCATAGTGAACGATATTTTTAAAGAAGAGCACAAACACTATACATCCTTTGAAGTGGAAACATCCTTGAAGGATAAACGAAGCCTTAGATACGTATTAACTCCCCTTTTCGATGCAAGTGGAACAGAAGTCGGAGATATAGTGATAATGCTGGATGTAACCGAAAGTATTGCTGCTGTCAAAAAATCCATTTTTCATGACAGTATGTTTTTTCTGGCAGTCGGTGCGGTACTTTTCACCATCCTCTTTATTTATATAAGCAGAGTGGAAAACAATATCATAAGCATAAATAATGAACTCTCCGAAGACATCAGCAAGCGCATGCAGGCGGAGGAGCAGCTCAAGGCCTCACTCAGGGAGAAGGAGGTGCTTTTGCAGGAGGTCCACCATCGGGTCAAAAATAACATGATGATAATAACAAGTTTGCTCTCGCTGCAGTCCAAACAGATTGAGGACAAACATTATAGAGAGATGTTCAGTATCAGTATAAACCGGATAAAATCAATGGCCCTTATCCACGAGAAACTTTACAGATCCGAGAACCTGGTTAAAGTTGATTTCAATAATTACCTTAAGGACATGATAAAAACTGTGTTCGAGTCTTACGGGTTGAGCTCCCGCAAGATTTCATTAAAAACCGACGTCGAGGGTGTCACTTTCGGGATTGATACTGCTATTCCCTGTGGATTAATCATTAATGAACTGATCTCCAATTCTCTGAAACACTCATTCCCGGAAGACATGGAGGGCGAGATTAAAGTAGCTTTGCGCAGAAATGATAAGGCAGAAGTTAAACTGACAATCAGCGACAACGGCGTTGGCATGCCGGAGGATATAGACTTCAGAAACACAACCTCATTGGGATTAACTCTGGTTATCGCCCTTGTAAAACAACTTAAGGGGGAAATTGAACTTGTTAGAGAAAAAGGGACCGAGTTTGTAATTACGTTCAAGGGGTGAGCGAGTGAGACAAGGGGTCGCATTGCGAGACAAAAAAGGCTGAAAATACAGTAAGTTGTAATTAATTAAGTTGATAACAAAAAAACACTTGACAAATAGAGTAAATTAGATTATTCTACAATCATGGAACTTTCGAACTATGCAAGAATCTTTAAGGCATTGTCAAGTGAACAAAGATTAAAGATCTTCATGATGATCTATGATAATTGCTGTGCACCCGAGGAATCGAAGTTGGGATCAGAATTCCGGTTTGTTAATGATGCATGTTGCAGTATAAAAGGTGGGATTGAAAAAGCCTTTACAAAAATCTGTGACTGCATGAGTCTGTCCCGATCAACAATCTCGCATCATTTTAAGGAGCTGCAAAATGCAGGGCTTATTACCTGTGAAAGGGAAGGCCAGACTTATAGATGCAGTGTTAATGAAGCGACAATAAATGCAATAAAGAATTTCCTGAAGTGATTTTTTTTATCATTTTAGTTCGATTTATTTAGAACAATAGAACTTGGAAAGGAGGTGAATGAACTACCCCGCAGCAGAACTGCGAGGTATCAAGTCTGTCATTCCGGCTTGTCCGGAATCGTTCCTGCAATGTCCTCTCATAAGAAAGATTCCCGACAAGCGGGAATGACTGAATCGACAAAAATCATTAG
>JAUVPO010000012.1 GCA_030598625.1 Deferribacteres bacterium
TTATCAGGAGTTTTCAACTTTCTTAAGAAAGAACTAATTAGAGTCTGTTTATAAACTCCCGTTATTTGTCATTTCCGCAAGCCCCGAACAAGTCGGGACAGGCTCCGCGTGTCGGGAATCCTTCTGTAAAAAAGATTCCGGACACGCCGGAATGACAGAAAAAGGCACTTTATAAACAGACACTAATTAATAATATTTTATTTGAAGGAGGTATGTGGATATGGACATCAGGAGAATAGGTATTATTACAAGCGGCGGAGACTGCGGGGGTCTTAACGGGGTCATTAAAGGAGCTGCGCTTATGGCCCGGTCCATGGGAATCGAGGCGGTTATTATCCCTAACGGTTATGCCGGCCTGTATAATCTTGTTGATGCAGCTGCCGTTACGGTTCTGACACCGGAAAGGATTGACCTGATTCACGCCGAACTGGCGGGTTCCGAGGCGGGAAACTCAAGGGTAAAGATCAAGAAGATTGATGATGAAAATAAATATGACAGGATCAAAAAGGGCCTTGAAAAATTTAATATAGGCGGGCTGGTAATAAGCGGCGGTGATGATTCCGGGAGTGTTATGGTTGACCTTGCCGCGCAGGGAATCGCATGCGTGCACGCGCCCAAGACCATGGACCTTGACCTCCAGACATACAGCGTTGGCGGCGATTCGGCCATCAACAGGATATCGGAATTTGTAAGGGACCTGAAAACCACGGGCATGACGCATAACCGGGCAATCGTGCTTGAGGCGTTCGGAAGATACGCCGGGCATACCGCGTTCAGGGGCGGTATCGGAGGCGACGCCGATTGTATATTGATACCCGAGATACCGGTTGATTTCGACGTGGTGTATGAACACATGAAAAAAACCTTTATATCCCGCGTTGAAAACAGCGACGTAAAAGCCGGGACATATGCTATTGTCACGGCGGAAGGCATGACGGACGCAAAGGGCGAGGTTATTGTTGACGAAAGCGCGGGGGTGGATTCTTTCGGCCACAAAAAGCTCGCGGGCGCCGGCAAGTACGCGAGAAAGAGACTCGAGACAATCATGAAAAACGACCCTGAGATGAAGGAGTTTATGAAGAGGAACAACATACTGGTGTCCGGTGTTTATGAACTGCCTGAAATAAGGGAAGTGACCCCCGGACATCTGGTGCGCGCCGGACGTTCAACATCATATGACGTTAATTTCGGAAAGGAAGCCGGTGCAGCCGCGGTTGTTTTATTAACAAAAGGCCTCGGCGGCAATACGGTAGTTAAGATCAGGGGGACAAAAATAACCTATAAACCGACCGCGGAAGTTATCAAGCAGCGGCATGTTGATTTAAACACGGTCGCGTTGTATGAAACGCTCGGTGTCTGCTTCGGCCGCAAGCCTGAAGAATTCAAGTTCGAGGTTGTTGAAGAAAAAGGGGAAGTGGAGAGGGCCTATTAAAGAAGAAATATAGTGCAACGCGCAAAAGACCGGATGGATAAAAGCTCTCAGGCCTTCTTCCGTTCCTTTTTCGCTTTGGTAATGAGCGGCCATCTGCCTTTTTTCTTTCTCTTGAAATGCTCAAGCAATAATTCCGCTTCATTGAAGGGCAGGGTCACGAACGAGAATTTTTCAAGTATCTGGATGTGCATTATTCTCTCACTTTGTATACTGCTCTTTTCCTTGATAATATTTATCAGCTTATTGCGTGTCAAACCGTCTTTTTTGCCCTGGGCCACAAAGAGCCGTGTTTTCCCCTTGAGGTCAACGACCGCGTCCTCAATTTCAATATAGTTCTTTTCGTCCAACTCGTCCTGAAAAGAATACTCTAAAATAGCGGCCAGAATGTCTTTGGCCGTTCCGCGTTTCAAAAGCTCCCCGGACATTTCAAGGTATTCGGTTTGAGGACGCGATGTTATAATCTCCGCGAGATCGGATTGAATCCTCAATTTTTTTGTATTAATAACATCCTTGACCCTCGGCAGTCTGGCCTTGCGGATATCTGTTTTCGCGCTTTTTTTAATATACTGCAGTTTTCTGTATTCTTCCGGGGTGATAAACGTAATGGCCGTGCCTTCTTTTCCGGCCCTGCCCGTACGGCCGATCCTGTGGACATATGATTCAGGGTCCTGTGGAAGGGCGTAATTAATAACATGCGTAAGGTCCTGCACATCTATTCCACGCGCGGCAACATCTGTTGCTACAAGGATGGTGATACGGCGCCTTTTGAATTTGTTCAGTATCTTTTCCCTCTGGCCCTGGGACAGATCACCGTGCAGGGCATCCGCATCATACCCCCGGTCAATCAGATGGTTGGCAATTTTATCAGTATCAATTTTGGTCCTGCAGAAGACAAGGCCGTAAAACTCTTCCTCAATGTCTATTATCCTGCAAAGGGCCTCAAACTTGTTGGCCAGGGATACCTCAAAATATATCTGGTCCGTAAGACTGACGGTCAGCTGCTTATCCTGTACCCTGATGACTTCATATTCGCCCATATATTTTTTTGCTATCCCCATTATTGCCGGCGGCATGGTGGCTGAAAACAGCATCGTACGTTTGTCCGGGCCCGTATTCCGCAGGATTTCCCTGACATCTTCAATAAAGCCCATGTTCAGCATTTCATCCGCCTCATCCAGTACAAGATGGGATATGGCATCCAGTTTCAATGTTCTCCTTTTTATATGGTCAAGCACACGGCCCGGGGTGCCGACAACGATGTCCACGCCTTTTTTCAGACTCCTGAGTTGCTGGTCCATGGACTGGCCGCCGTAAATCGGGACAATCGACAGCCGTTTCTTCCCTTTCAAAGAGTTGATTTCCTCGGCGACCTGGACAGCCAGCTCCCTCGTCGGAGTCAGCACGATGGCCTGGACATTTTTCGATTTTTCGGACATCATTTCGATTATAGGCAGGCCGAAAGCAGCTGTCTTGCCTGTTCCGGTCTGGGCCTGGCCAACAACATCCCTGTCATCCCGGAGCAGCAGGGGGATAGTCTTGACCTGAATCGGGGTAGGCTCTTCAAAACCCTTTTGCTTCAGGGCCTTTAAGGCAGCCTGTGATAATCCTAATTCTTCAAATGATTCCATATTTGTAATCCGGTCCTTAATCCATTCCCCTCATTATCATTTATGTATAAAACTTATTATATTAGCAGATATTGGTTGAAATATGGAAAGGATAAAAAAATGCTAACGTGTGGAAGCAATGCAGGGGCGAACATCTATTCGCCCCCGCGGCATCATTTAATCCAATATATCCCCTGGTACTTTCTTCTCAACAACCACGGGTTTTACCGTTTTATCAACTAACTCTTTTGAGCCGAAAACCTTAAGCTCTTTAAATAGCAGCTCAAACTTGTCCGCAAGCTCTTTCATGATCGGGGCCTTGACATTATCCGGGAGGTCCCACCATTTCCGTTTCAACTGGCCGAACCCTTTTTTACGCGTCTTGTAGAAGAATTGTTCATCAGTCTGGCCTTCCTTTTGCTCTTTCCCGAAGTTTTCTTTTATATATTTATATACTTCACCTCTGAATGATTCAGGCATTGCGGGATTATCATACATTATGTTTTGAAACCCTGTTGCAAGGTGTACTTCCGATGTCCCTGTTTCAGGGAATTTATGGAATGCTTCATCGGGAAGTGTCGATGCGCCGTGCTGAACAGCGCCTGACAGTCCGTATTCATTTCTTGACACCTCGGACATTTCCCTCAGGGTATCGAAATCAATTTTTACCTGGGCCAGCGAGCCGTCAGGAAGCACTACCCCACCGTGAGAAGTGCCGGACTGGACGCTTAACTTGCTTACCCCTTTCCCGGCCTTCATTGTTTCTTTAAATCCGTCAAGGTACGCCCTCAGTTCTTCAGGTGTGCTGTTTTTGCCGCCTATCTCCCCTATTTCCCCGCCTATTGACACGGTAACCCCGTCCGGTTCTATCTCCCTGATGTATGCGGCAAGCTCCGCTGCCGCCTCAAAGTTCGGTCTTTGTTCCTCTTTGAGGTCTTTCTGGTCAAGGTCAACAAGCGTTGATGTATCAAGGTCAATATTATAAAATTCAGCTTCAACGGCCTCTTTAATCAGTCCCTTTACATATTCCGTCTCGGGCTTCGGATCATCAAGATAATATTTCCTTACAAGCTGAAAATGGTCTCCTTGAATGAACACAGGCCCGGTGAAGCCTTCTTTTACCGCTGCCGCCAGCACAACAGCGGAATATTCAAGGGGTCTCTGTTTTGTATAGCCTATTTCAGAACGCGCTATTTCAAATATAAGGGCGCCGACATTTTTTTCCAGCGCCTTTCTGAATATGACTTTCGCCGTATCATAAGTAAGCCCCCGTATATTGCTCGCAGGCACGGTGAAGCCGGGATAATGCTTCCCCATCTCTTCATAAAGCGACTGGATAGATGCCGGCACCGCTCCCATCTGTTTCGCTATTTCAATGACAAGCCTCAGGAGCCCTTTCCTCTTTTCCTCATCAGCATGAAAAACCGCGTCGCGAATAAGGTCATCCATAATTCCTTTTACCGCATTGCCGTCTTTAACCTGCACCCTGCCATCGCTGATAGCAATGCAATCTTTGAGTTTTGCTAAAGTTTCCGCCATATTACCTCCCTGGGATGATGATATTTACAAATAAAAAAAGAATTCGGATAAATACGCTAACCAAATATTATCAAAAACATGGTTTTCTATCAACTGTAAGCTGAACCTATTGCGCAGAGAAAATTCTAAATCCTTGTTATTTTTATTTTTTCTATTTTCTTGCCATCCATTTCAAGTATAAGGAACCTCAGGTCATGATATCGCATCTGTTCGCCGACTTTTGGCAGATGGCCGAAAAGTCCGAACAGGTAGCCCGCGATCGTGTGAAACTCTTCGCTTTCCAGTTCAACGCTGACCAGTTCGTTAATCTCATCCAACCCGGTTGAGCCGGATACAACAAAGGTCCTCTCATCAACTATCTCCACTTCTTTTTCCGCCTCGATGGCCTCGAATTCATCCTGAAGCCCGCCGACTATCTCTTCCATAATGTCTTCAAGGGTTATAAGTCCGGCAGTGCCGCCGTGTTCATCGACAAGGATTGCTATCTGGAACTTGTTCTTCTGCATATCGTCAAGGAGGGCCGTCACCATTTTGCTCTCCGGAATGTAATAAGCGTCTCTTACAAGGCTTTTTATCGGCATCTGCGGAGGGACTTCTTCTTTGGCCATTTTCCTGATAATATCTTTGACATATAAAACGCCGGCAATGTTGTCTACGGTCTCCTTAATCACCGGATAACGGGAATAGCCTTCTTCGGATACAAGGGTAAGCACGTCGGCCACAACCGCTTCTTCAGAGATGGCAACCATTTCAGTTCTCGGCACCATTGCCTCGGTTGCTTTTTTGTCTCCGAACTCAAAGACATTGTGGAGCATTTCCTTTTCCTCTTTTTCAAGGGTGCCCTCTTCTTCCCCGATCTTTATCATTGCCTTCATTTCGTCTTCAGTCAAAAGCTGGGGAGCCGGTTTTACTTCCCCGCCGAAAAGCCATATTATTGAATTTGAAAGCTTATTGAAGACAAATACCAGAGGAGAGATTGCCTTTATATATATTTCTATCGGCCTTGCCATTGCAAGTGATATTTTCTCCGCATGTGTAACAGCGAACGTCTTTGGAGCGAGTTCACCGAACACGACTGTCAGAATGGTCATCACAATAGTCGCAACCACGACACCGGAGTCTTCTCCCATGATACTAATGGCTATTGCAGTGCCGATAGAAGTCGCGAGAATGGTAAACAGGTTTCCCGACAGTATTAAGGCGCTGAAAAGACGGTCGTGTTCACTGCGTATTCTCTGCGCGATTTTCGCATTCTTATTGCCTTTTTCAATCAGATGCCTGAGCCTGATTCTGTTAAGAGAAACAAATGCTATCTCTGAACCGGAAAGTATGGCAATGAAGATTATACAGAATATTATGATTAAAAAGCTTATAGGGTCGGGGTCCATATATTTTTATGTAATCTTTGAGATAACGGCATCAGCCACACCTGATGTTGTTGCGGCAGTCGGATCATCGGGAGAGGGCTTCATGTCGTAAGTGACATCTTTCCCTTCTTTTATTATGGAAGCAATAGCTTTATCCAGTTTTTCCGCTGCTTCCGTCTCTCCGATATGTCTCAACATCATAATTCCGCTGAGCATCATTGCCAGGGGGTTCACCTTGTTAAGGCCTTTATATTTGGGCGCGCGTCCATGCGTTGCCTCAAACACGGCATATTCATTGCCGATATTTGCGCCCGGAGCGAGGCCAAGGCCGCCTACCAGGCCCGCGGCAAGATCTGAAACAATGTCACCGTAAAGATTGGGTAGAACAATTACATCATAAAGCCCGGGTTTCTGGACAAGCTGCATGCACATATTATCAATAATTTTATCTTCAAATTCAATGTCGGGATAGTCCCTGGCAACATCCCTTGATACCTCAAGAAACAATCCGTCTGAAAACTTCATGATATTTGCCTTATGCACGGAGGTCACCTTGCGTCTGTTGTTTTTTCTCGCGTACTCAAAGGCGAAACGCACGATCCGTTCCGTCCCAAAAACCGAAATGGGTTTAATGCTGATCCCCGAATCCTGACGGATTGTCCTCCCGGAGATGTTTTTAACGAGATCAATAATCGATTTCACTCCCTCGGAACCTTTCTCATATTCTATGCCGGCATAGAGATCTTCCGTATTTTCACGCACAATAACGAGATCAATGTCCTCGTATCTTGTCTTCGCGCCCTGATATGACTTGCATGGTCTTAAACAGCTGAAAAGATCCAGTGTCTGCCTTAAAGCGACATTTACACTTCTAAAGCCGGTGCCCACAGGGGTGGTAATGGGACCTTTAATGGCAATTTTATTATTTCTGATGGATTCAAGGACCCGTTCCGGCAGCGGGGAGCCTTCCTTATGATAAACATCTTCACCCGCATCCTGTATGTCCCATTCTATGGGAACTCCCGTTGCCTCAAGGACCCTCTTTGTCGCTTCCGTTATTTCCGGGCCTACGCCGTCTCCTGGAATAAGGGTTATCTTATACATTATTTAATTTTCAGGGTAACTGTCAGCATACTGGATACTATTTCGGGATGTTCCGCGATAAACTTCAGTTCATCGTCCGTCAGGGGTTTCTGGGTATGCAGATTAGCGTACTGGACAAGTTCAAGTATCTTCCTGGCTTCCTTATCATCCTGAAAGTGGATACCCAGATCGTCATAGACATGTCTGAAACCCTTGAGCCCCCCATACTCGCCGGTTGTTATTACTCTGCCCGTCTGTAAAAGTTCAGGCTCTCCTCTTCCCACATCTTCAGGGTCATAAAGCTCGTAATTTCGTCTGTCTTTCAAAGCGCCGTCAGCGTGTATGCCGGATTCGTGAGCAAAGGCATTTGCCCCCACACCCACCTGTTTTATCGGGATCGGAATGCCGAAGGCATAAGACGCGTACCGGGCAACTTTCCACGATTTTTTCAGGTTCACTTTTTCATCCAGATGAACTGTATCCTCAAAACCGTGCGAATATTTAAGTGCAAGCATGGTCGACACTAAGTCGCAGTTGCCGGCCCTCTCTCCATAACCATTGATGGTTGTGTTTATATAGGCATCTACTCCGTTTTCTATAGCTCCCTGGGCGCCTGCCACAGACACGGCTTCCGCCATACCGAGATCATTATGACAGTGCATTTCTATTGGAAATTTTGTTTTCCGGGTGATTTCTTTAATCCGCCGATAGATGGTTATAGGATCGTCCGCTCCCAGAGTATCACAATAGCGAAAACGGTCAGCACCGTTTTCCTTTGCTGCCAGGGCAAATTCCAGGAGCTTTTCCATGTCCGTCCTCGAAGCGTCTTCCGCATTGACCCCAACGGTCTCCGCGCCAAGCTCTTTTGCTGTTTTCAGGGCCTTAATCATGGAACTCTGGACGTCCTTCCATGTTTTTCTTCCCTGGAATTTTCCGTCAATCATTATGTCGGAGGTGGAAATGGAAATATTCAGGTGCTTTATATCAGGACAGTTTTTAAAAGTAAGCTTAATGTCTTCAGGGACAGCCCTGCACCAGCCTTCAAGGAGCATATTACTGATCGCGCCTTTTTTGGCAAGTTCGAGGTTGGCGTTTATGTAATTTACTTCATGCTTCAGGGTGGGAAAACCTATCTCGCTCTGGAATATTCCCATTTCATCGAGATAGATGTTAAGCATTGTCTTTGCAAGCTTGCTTAATAATATACGGGAAGTCTGCACCCCGTCCCTGTTTGTAACATCTATGAGATATATATTTTTCATGAACGCTTATTTAACCATATTCTGACGATGTTTTCAATATGCGGAAGAAAAAAATCAGGATTTCAATGTAACTGCAGGCCGTTATGAAGTTATCCCCACCTCTTGAAAAGACTATGCCCGATCCCTGAAATATCGAGGATCTTTCCTGCGACAAAGTCCACAATTTCACTGATATCTTTCGGCTTTTGATAAAAAGCCGGTACGGGCGGCGCAATCTTTACCCCCATCCGGGCAAGCTTGAGCATATTTTCAAGATGTATTGCGTTAAAGGGCATTTCACGGGGAGCGAGAATAAGTTTTCTGCCTTCTTTCAACATAACATCCGCAGCCCTTTCTATTAAATTGTTTGCATAGCCGTTTGCAATACCTGAAAGGGTCTTCATGGAGCAGGGCACAATAAACATGCCGTCAGTCAAAAACGAACCGCTTGATACAGGCGCTGCAAGGTTGTCTTCACTGAAATATTCAATCTTTTTTGAGGAGAAATATTTTTGGATCTTTTTTCCTGTCTCCGATTCTTTCCTGCCGCTCCAGTCCGCGCCCGTCTCGGTCTTTATAATTAAAAAGGCCTGCCTGGACACGCACAGATAAACAGTGTCAACAGATTTAATAAGCTCCTCTATCAGTCTGATGCCGTAGATCGACCCGCTTGCGCCTGAAATTGCAACTATACAGGATTTCATTGTTACATTTTAACATATAGACGCTTCTGTTGCGGAGTTCTCTCTTACTCCCTATTGATAAATTCACTTACGGCAACTTTTCCAGATCTGTTTTTATAAAAATAAAATGTCTTATTATTGTTCCTTCGGCCTGAAAAAATTATTTTGAATTTTATCGGATAACATTTGTATTCTTCTATATACTCTCCCCGTTCTATTACTTCAGCTTTAATTATTTCCCGGCCACGAAAAAAAAGATAATGGTCTTTTACAAGCTTGACAGCTTTTTCATCGGAAAGGAGCCTTGATGATGAACAATCCGTAGATAACAGGAATACGGGGACCAGTACCAATGAACATAATATTTTTCTAACGCCAATTATTCTCATTTTTACAAAGCAGCCTCTCATCTTAAAAAAAACGCTCTTCAGGCTTTCCTTTGGAAAAAACCTGATTAGCCCACAAAGAATTCTGTGCAAATGCCTTCATATAAGGAAAAAAGCAAATAATGTTCCAGACCAACAAATGTCTAATAAACAGATGGTTAGCCAAACAGGGCCTTATTGCTTATGTCATAACGACAAGACACTTTGTCATTTATGGCATAAGAAAGCAATGAAATTAATCTTTCTCAGGTAATTGCCGATAAGATAAACAAAGAAAACCTTTATTAAAAGATGAAAAACGTTTTTACCATCAAAAGAGCCGATTGTTTTGAGAGTTAATCGTGAAAACAATATGAAGATATTAA
This sequence comes from Deferribacteres bacterium, assembly GCA_030598625.1. GTDB lineage: Bacteria > Nitrospirota > Thermodesulfovibrionia > UBA6902 > UBA6902 > JAUVPO01. Next base: position 9,704 of record JAUVPO010000012.1, read on the forward strand.
TCGCAGAAGATGATGCCGTTTCGCACCGTCTACTTGAATCGCTGCTTATTAAGTGGAATTATGAAGTAGTTTCTTGCTCCGACGGCAGGGAGGCGCTGGAAATGCTTCTGCACGAAGATTCACCATCTATAGCCATACTTGACTGGATGATGCCGGAGATTGATGGAGTAAACGTATGCCGTGAAGTGAGAAAACTGAAAAAAGACCGGTATACTTATATACTTTTCCTTACAGCGAAAGGGCAACAGGAGGATATAGTCGATGGCCTGAAAGCTGGCGCAGACGATTATATTATCAAGCCTTTTAATGCACATGAATTAGAGATGCGCATCAGGACCGGCAAACGCATTATTGAACTTGAGGAAAAATTGCGCGACCTCTCGTTCAGGGACAGTCTTACGGGTATTTACAACCGGCGAGGATTCTTCACTTTAAGCGAGCATCAGTTAAAAATGGCCGGACGGCAAAATAGAACGGTCCTGTTGCTTTTTGCAGATATAGATAATTTAAAAGACATCAATGATACATACGGCCATAAAGAGGGGGATTCGGTATTAATCGAGACGACCAGGATACTCAAAGAAACTTATCGGAAGTCTGATATTATTGCCCGGATCGGCGGGGATGAATTTGCGGTTTTTTTTATGGGCTCCTTGGAAAATGACGCTGAAGCAATCACTCGTCGCTTACAAAAAAACATTGAAACGTATAATATAAAAAACGGCAAATATAAGCTGTCAATCAGTTTTGGCATCTCATCTTTTACTCCCGAATCAGTTCACGATATAGAAGATATATTATATCAGGTGGATAAATTAATGTACGAGCAGAAAAAGCATAAGCAGAGGCATTAACTTTCTACCTGAAAAATTCTTAATCCACGGAAGTCCCTCCACATGACAATACGATCAAATTCCTTTCAGCTCCTGAAAAAGGTAAATAAAGTCTATGAATTTTTTTCACTTGACCGGAGAATTGTGTGTGTGTTTCCAGTTCTCTTAGCTCTCGTGAAACCTTTGGGCCTTTATTAAGTATGAGTCTGCCGTCATTTTTAGTATAGGGACAGGCGGTCTTGAGGAATTCTTCAATGTTGAACGTTGCCCTCGATACAATGATGTCATATTTTTTTTCATGCTCTTTGCCGAGATTTTCAATCCTCCGCTCTATAACGTTTATTTCAGACAATTTAAGCAACCTGATTATATGTCTTAGAAAAGCGGTTTTTTTCCTTGATGACTCAATGAGCGTCATGTCCAATCGCGGTATGGCAATTTTAAGCGGTATCCCCGGGAAACCGGCGCCTGTGCCCGCGTCGGCCAATCTTAAAGTTCCGTCCGGAACGGCTATCGCATAAAGCAGGGAATCAAGGAAATGCTTTTCTACAATGTCTTCATCACTCCTTAAAGCGGTAAGGTTATAAGCCCTGTTCCATTTCTTAAGCTCCGATTGAAATGTCATAAAGGCGCTGATCTGATCATCGGAGCAGATAATGCCTATCTCTTTTAATCCCTTTTTTAGTAACTCTTCAGCTACAACTTTATCAAAAGCCATTGTTTTGCTTTAAGGTGCACCAGGCTGTATTTGCCTTTCAGTCGTTTGCCTTTTAATTCGAAAAGTATGCTCTTCTGAGATTCCGACTCCAGTTTATATGTTCCCCTGTCCCAGATTTTCACCGTACCCGCGCCGTATTCACCTTCTGCTATTTCTCCCTCAAAATCCATATAATCAAGCTCATGGTCTTCGACCTGTATCGCGAGACGCTTGAGCAGCTTTTCCTCGGGCACACCCTTTGGCACTGCCCAGCTTTTAAGCGCCCCTTCTTTCTCAAGCCTGAAGTCCCAGTGGAGATTGCGCGCGTGATGCTCCTGGACAACAAAACGGCTCATCTTACCGTGCCTGTATATACAATTGCCGCGCCGAAAGTCAATTTACAGTAGCCGACATCCTGTAAGCCGGTCTCTTCCATTGCCTGTTTAAATTTTTCGGGCGGAGGGAAATCGAGCATTGAATCAGGAAGGTATTTATAAGCGCCCTTTTTACCGGAGACAATCTCGCCGATAAAAGGGAGTATTTTAGTGATATAAAAGTGGAAAACAGGCTGGAAGAAGCGGCTTTGAACACTCGTAAATTCCAGAATGACAACTTTCCCTCCGCTTTTAACGACCCTGCCCATCTCGCCTATGCCCTTTTTATAGTCCTGAACATTGCGTATGCCGAAGGCGATTATCGAGCCGTCAAACGTATTGTCATCAAAAGGCAGGGATGTAACATCGGCAAAGCGGACATCTATCCTGTCCTCCAGCCCCGCGCCTCTGACTTTTTCCCTTCCCAATGCCAGCATCCCCTCGCTGAAATCCACAGCCACAACCCTTGTACCTGGCAAATGTCTCTTTATTATCTCTAAGGCGACATCACAGGTGCCCGTAGCTATATCGAGGAACTTTGCGTTTTCTCTTTCAGGAAGCCGGCCGACTGCGAACTTTCTCCAGGAGCGGTCTATGCCCAAACTTAACACCCTGTTTAAGAGGTCATAGCGGGGAGCTATTGTTGAAAACATGGTCTGAATTTTTTCCGGGTCCTTAGCCTGTTTGTTCATGCAATTAATCTGATAAATTCGGTAGGGGCGAACTGCAGTTCGCCCCTCCGTTTCTCTTTTGTTCAATACGACTGAAGTTTAAAATATGAGGCCTGTCATGTCAATGTAAGGACGCTGCAAAAAAATTATTCCTTGGTTTATTCTGAAAATCTCAATCAATTCAAAAAATGCATTATTTGGATTAACACTGATATTGTGTAAAAGTGATTGACAAAACAACATTTATTTGGTAATTTATTTTCCTATTAACAAAAACTTGCCTTACTAAAAATAAAGAAAAGATAAATCAAATAACTGTTGGCAGAGTAGGGAAAAGCTGTTTCAGCTTAATGTGAACGCCAACGCAGTTTGTCGCTGAGAAGCGCTTTCCAATCGCAGAGCACATTAGCAGGTCCCACAGGTTTGAAGGGCGTATCTGCTATACAGAGGGACGTACAGTGGGAAATAAAAATTCCGCATCTGCCGTTGCAATTATCGGAATGGCTTGTTACTATCCAGGCGCGTATGATCTACGTCAGTTCTGGGAAAATATTCTGGCCAGGCGACGGCAATTCAGAAAGATGCCGGACAAGCGTTTACCTCGGGCTGATTATTATGATCCTGATCCTTCGATTCCCGATAAGACATATTGTGACAAAGCAGCCCTGATTGACGGCTTTAAGTTTGACTGGATCAGCCACCGTATTCCAAAATCCACAATTGAATCCACAGATACAGTCCACTGGTTAGCCCTGGAAGTCGCGCTTCAGTCATTAAAGGATGCCGGGTTTAACCGGGAAAATGTACCTGTAGAACATTCCGGGGTCATCCTTGGAAACACCCTGACGGGAGAGCACTCCCGCGCCGAGGGATTGCGCCTGCGCTGGCCATTTGTCAGGCGGACCCTCGAATCTGCGGCAAAGGCAAAGGGATTACCGATACAAATGCTGTCCGAACTGCTGCAAACCATGGAGGTTTATTATAAGTCAGTATTTGCGCCTGTTACTGAGGATACACTGGCAGGCGGTCTGTCTAATACAATTGCCGGAAGGGTCTGTAATTATCTTGATTTTCACGGCGGAGGATACACTGTTGACGGAGCGTGTTCTTCGTCTCTTTTAGCGGTAGCCACTTCAGCTACGGCCTTGATCAACGGTGATCTCGATCTTGCGCTGGCCGGCGGAGTGGATATAAGCCTGGACACTTTTGAACTGATTGGTTTTGCCAAGACATCCGCCCTTACAATGAGTGACATGAGGGTGTATGATCGCAGGGCAAACGGATTTATTCCCGGTGAGGGCTGCGGATTTGTTGTTTTAAAGCGTCTGAACGATGCGATAGCAGACAGCAATTATATATATGCTGTCTTACGGGGCTGGGGCATATCTTCAGATGGGAAAGGCGGTCTCACCGCACCAAGTGTAAAAGGGCAGGCTGCAGCGCTTCGGCGCGCTTATGACAGGGCAGGCTATAGTCCGCTTGACCTTGATTTCATTGAAGGTCATGGAACTGGAACAGTCGTTGGCGACAGGACAGAATTAGAGGCGATCTCTATGGCCATGGGTAACACAATTGGCGGAAATGTCCGGTCTTGCGGCATAACTTCATTGAAATCTATTATAGGTCATACCAAGGCTGCCTCTGGGATAGGCGGTTTTATCAAGGCAGTAATTGCAGTCAACCGCCGTGTCCTACCACCAACGGCAAATTGTTCGGATCCGAACCATGTCTTTGAAAAATCGGTACGCTCTGTTTATCCGATATTGACCGGTGAAATTCGTCCCCGGACAGAGAAACTAAAAGCCGGGATTTCAGCAATGGGCTTCGGGGGGATTAACTGCCATGTCACGATTGAATCCCGTGATAAGCCTTCAGCACATCTGATGCCCTTGATTGAAGAGCATAAGCTGTTAGTCTCTAACCAGGAGACGGAACTTTTTGTTCTGGGCGCTTCATCGGTGCCGGACATGATCAAACTCACGCGGGCAGTTAAACAGCGTGCACAAGATTTGACTGAAGGAGAGTTGATTGATCTTGCCGCTCAACTTTGCCGGGAACTTAAACCAGACATACCTGTCCGTGCAGGTATTGTTGCCGGTAATCCGGAGACTTTTCTTGAATGCCTCCAGGACCTTGAAAAGACACTAAATGAGAACCCTCCCCATGAAGGTGTGACAGTCATAAGTCCACGGCAGGATATGTTTATCGGAAATAACATCAGGAAAAGCAGGGTGGGATTTCTGTTCCCGGGGCAGGGATCTCAATTTTTGAATATGGGAAGAACACTTGTAGAACGCCATGACTGGGCACAAAAATTATTATCCGACTCAGCTGTCTGGCTCGAGGAAAGCGGAGGCGGAGATATAGCCCGTTTTATATTCAGGCCGTTGGACAAGGCCTTGGATGACAATCAAATAAAGATATGGTCGGAAATGCTCAAACAAACCGAAATAGTCCAGCCCGCTATTTGCCTGACCTCTCTGCTCTGGATTCAGAAATTAGACAGGCTCGGCATCAGACCGGTTGTTGCAGGAGGCCATAGTCTGGGCGAACTAACCGCTTTTTATGCTGCTGGGTCATTTGATGAAAGTGCATTGCTGAAAATGTCATCGATCCGCGGGCAGGCGATGGCTGCTCCCGGAGATAAAAGCGGTATTATGGCCAGCCTTGCCTGTTCACAGGAAAGCGCCGTTGACATTCTAAGCAAGGTAAATGGATATGCAGTTATTGCAAACATCAACAGCCCCCGGCAGGTTGTGATATCCGGGGAGAGATCAAGCGTTGAAGAGGCGGTCAACACCGCAAAAGACAGAGATATAAGAACACATATCTTACAGGTTTCTAACGCGTTTCATTCCAGATTCGTTTCATCAGCTGCCGATCTCCTGCGCAGCACAGCGCCTATTCCGAAAATACTTGGTTCAATAAAAATGAAACTCGTTTCAGGAATGAGCGGTAGAGAGATAACGTCGGGGATAAATTTACATGACCACTTTGCCAACCAGGTCTTGTCGCAGGTTGATTTTGTGTCGTTGGTCGAGGAGATGGTAAAGGATTGTGATTTAATTCTGGAAGTAGGTCCGGGCAGGGTCCTGACCAATCTTGCAAGTGCAATAATAAAAGACGATAAACTAATATGCAGGCCGGTAGAATCTAAACAGGGAAGGGACCGAGACCTTAACGTCTTCCTTGCAGATTTTTTTGTGCACGGCGGTGATGGAAAGTGGGAGGCCCTCTACGAGGACAGGCTCGTTCGTCAGTTTGTGCCGGCATCAGAACGTGTCTTTATTGAAAATCCCTGTGAACGTCCTTATAAAGTATCGGCTTCCGAATCTCTGCAAACAGCTACTGAAGACAGCGGAACGTTTGTTTCGGCATTGGCCGATAAAGTCAATATCCCGCCGGAGGTACTTGACGATTATCTTTCCCGCAGGTACAGGTTTATAGAGGCTATTATAAGGGCTGACCTGGAAAACCTGCCCTCTTATTCGCAGTCAGCGACTATTTCATCGACGGATGTTCGTGATTCTTCAGAATCTGTGGAGATTGTTACGGGGGTAAAACAACCCGAAACAGCAGGTAATGCTGTTCCGGATACAGCTTCGGGATTGAGCCTTCTTTTTGAATTAGTGGAAAAACGCACCGGCTTTCCCGGAGACAGTTTATCCATAGAGCTGCGGCTTCTTGACGACCTTAATCTTGATTCAATAAAGGCCGCGGAATTAATCGCAGAGGCATCAATGCGTCTCGGCATTGCCGGGGAGCTTGATGTTTCCCAATATGCGAATGCAACGTTAAAAGAAGTGGCAA